>JAQSDS010000466.1 GCA_029946045.1 Rhodoferax sp. | reverse complement strand
CGCCGTACTTGTCCGATAACCAGCCACCGACAGCGCGCAAGACACCGCCGGGAAGCGAGAAGCAGGCGGCCAGCAGGGCGGCGATCCGGATGTCCAGTCCAAACTCGCCCACGTAGTACTGCACCATCCACAAGGAAAGTGCCACGTAACCACCAAAAACGATGCTGTAGTACTGGCAGTACTTGATGACCTTGGGGTCTTTCAAGGACTTGAGCTGGTCGCTGAACTTGACGTGACTGGGCACCAGATGGGTCGGATCGCTGTAGCTGAAGAACCAGAACAGGGCAACGGTGCCCAGCATGATGGCGGCGTACACCTGGGGCACCATGGTCCAGCCAAAACCCACCACCAAGGCGGGTGCCAGGAATTTGTTGACGGCAGAGCCCGAGTTGCCCGCACCGTAGATGCCCATGGCGAAACCCTGCTGGTTTCTTGGGAACCAGCGTGCCACATACGGTGTACCGACTGAGAACGATCCACCTGCCATCCCGACAAACAGACCGATGACCAGGAAGTGCCAGTAGGCGGTGGCGTAACTCATCATCCAGATGGCGGGTACGGTGGAGACCATCAGCAAGGTCATGACGATGCGACCGCCAAATTTGTCAGTCCAGATGCCCAGGGGCACCCGGATCAGTGAACCGGTCAGTACCGGCATGGCGGTCAACAAGCCAAATTCGGTGGCGTTGAGGCCCAGGGTTTTCTTGATCGGGATGCCGATCACCGCAAACATCATCCACACCATGAAACACACGGTGAAGGCGAAGGTGCTGACGATCAGCACGGAGAGGGCTTGCCCTTTTTTGGTCATGTTAAAAACTCCTTTTGGTATGGCAAGACTGTAGGTTTTGCTGCGCCTTTGCGGTATCCCTCTGTGGAACGTGTGCCGGCGCAATTTGGAACTAGGGGTCAATCGTCTTGAATAGTTCTAAAGAACTAGTGGCAGGATTTTGGAACTACTCCTTGTTTGAATCTTAAATGATTCATCTACAATGAATCTTTAAATTTATTGGAGTCAAGCCATGAGTTCCTGCGCAACCGGTCACGTCACCCCTGAAGCGATTTACCCTTTCGACGCCCGTGGCGTTGCAAAACGCTTTCGTCATGCCGCAATTTTTGGCGCGCTGGATGCGCTTGCGCCCGGCGAGACCATGCGTTTTTGCAATGACCACGACCCGATTCCCTTGCTGCATCAACTCGGTGCCCGCTATGGCGAAGCGGTCTCTATTGCTTATGTGCAGCGCGAGCCCGGTGCCATCGTGATTGACTTCGCCCGAATTTGACAGGGCAAAAGCCTCAATCCAAACCTCACTTTCTGGAGATTCACACGATGAACCAAGTCAAAGCCAGTGGCTTTACCAAGCAGATGGCCCGCAACATGTTTTATGGCGGGTCGGTCTTTTTTATCTTCGTTTTTGCGGCGCTGATTTTTGACAGCGAACGCAAGATCCCGTTCAGGTCGAATGCCGAGGCCATCACACCGGCCGTCATCCACGGCAAGAAACTCTGGGAAACACGCAACTGCATCGGCTGCCACACCTTGCTGGGTGAAGGTGCTTACTTTGCGCCGGAACTGGGCAACGTCTACAAGCGCCGTGGCCCGGACTTCATCAAGGCCTGGATCGCCTCGCAACCCACCCATATCCCGGGCCGTCGCCAGATGCCCCAGTTCAACTTCACTGAACAACAACTCAACGACCTGGTTGAATTTTTACGTTGGACCAACAACGTGAATACCGAAAACTGGCCACCGAACATCGAAGGCTGATCAGCGTTACCCGTCTGAACACACCAGGAACAAAAACATGCAAGCGATCACACTCAAATACACATCCCAGGGGGTAGCGAAGTATTACTTCATTGCCGCCCTGGTCCTCTTCACTGCCCAAATCATCTTTGGTATCACGCTGGGCCTGCAATACGTGATTGGCGACCTGGCATTCCCGTACATTCCCTTCAATCAGGCGCGCATGGTGCATACCAACCTGCTGATTGTCTGGCTGCTGTTTGGCTTCATGGGCTCAGCCTATTACCTGGTGCCAGAAGAGTCTGAGACCGAGCTTTACAGCCCAAGACTGGCCATGGTGCTGTTCTGGGTGTTTCTGGCGGCAGGTGCGCTCACCATCGTTGGTTACCTGGCGGTACCCTACGCCAAGCTGGCCGAACTCACCGGCAACGAACTGCTGGGGACCATGGGCCGCGAGTTTCTGGAGCAACCCCTGCCCACCAAATTGGGCATTGTGGTGGTTTGCCTGGCCTTTCTGTTCAACATCAGCATGACCGTGCTCAAGGGCCGAAAGACCAGTATTTCTCTGGTGCTGCTGATGGGTTTGTGGGGCCTGGCGCTGATGTTTTTGTTCAGCTTTGTCAACCCCGACAACCTGGTGCGCGACAAGATGTACTGGTGGTTTGTGGTGCACCTGTGGGTGGAAGGCACCTGGGAACTGATTCTTGGCGCCTTGCTGGCCTTTGTGTTGATCAAGACCACCGGTGTGGACCGTGAAGTGATCGACAAATGGCTCTACGTCATCATTGCCATGGCGCTGATCACCGGCATTTTAGGTACCGGTCACCACTTCTTCTTTATCGGCATGCCGGGCTACTGGCTGTGGGTTGGCAGTATCTTTTCTGCCATGGAACCGATCCCGTTCTTCATGATGACGGTGTTTGCTTTCAATATGGTGCAACGTCGCCGCCGCGACCATGCCAACCAGGCCGCACTGTTGTGGGCGGTGGGCTGCTCGGTGGTGGGCTTTCTGGGTGCCGGTCTGTGGGGCTTCATGCACACCCTGAGTCCCATTAACTATTACACCCACGGCACCCAAATCACCGCAGCGCATGGTCACCTGGCTTTTTATGGTGCCTATGTGCTGGTGGTGCTTGCCATGATCAGCTACGCCATGCCGACCCTGCGTGGCCGTGAAGCCAACAGCCGGCGTGCGCAGAGCTTCGAGATGTGGTCGTTCTGGATCATGACCATCAGCATGGGCCTGATGGTGCTGGCGCTCACCGGCGCTGGCATCCTGCAAGTCTGGCTGCAACGCATGCCCACCGAGGGTGCCATGTCCTTCATGGAAACCCAGGACCAATTGCGTTTCTTTTACTGGTTGCGTGTGATTGGCGGTGTCGGCTTCCTGATGGGCTTGTTGACCTACCTTTACAGCTTCTTTGCCGCCCCGGGTGCCAATGAAGACGAGGTGCTGGTGCCCAACGGCATGATGCACCGTCGGGTCAAGGCTGCCTGAGTCTGTGAGCATGTCCGCCCTTCCTTTTTATGCCGAGCAGGCCGGTGAATGCAGCTTGTTCGAGCATGCCTGGCGCAAGCAATTGCCACTGCTCATCAAGGGCCCGACGGGGTGTGGCAAAACCCGCTTTGTCGAGCACATGGCGGCGCGCCTCAAGCGGCCGCTGGTCACCGTGTCATGCCACGACGACCTGAGTGCGGCTGACTTGGTCGGGCGGTTTTTGATTGGCAACGGCAGCACCCAGTGGTCGGACGGACCCTTGGCAAGGGCCGTGCGTCTGGGGGCCATTTGCTACCTTGACGAAGTGGTCGAGGCGCGCAAGGACACCACGGTGGTGTTGCACCCGCTGGCTGACGACCGGCGCATTTTGCCGATTGAGCGCACCGGCGAGGAACTGGCGGCACCGCCCGAGTTCATGCTGGTGATCTCTTACAACCCCGGCTACCAGAACCTGCTCAAGGGGCTCAAACCGAGCACCCGCCAGCGCTTTGTCAGCCTGAGCATGAACTACCCCAGCCCGCAAGTCGAATTGGATATTGTGCGCAACGAAACCGGCATTTCCGAGGTGCAGGCCAGCCGGTTGGTGCAATTGGCCAAAGCCTTGCGCTCGCTCACCGAGCATGACCTGGAAGAAACCGCCAGCACCCGTTTGCTGGTGTCGGCGGGTCGGCTGATCGCGTCCGGACTTCCCTTGCAAACCGCCTGTCAGGCCGCCATCATTGATGCGCTGACCGACGACGTTGCCACGGCGCAGGCGCTGGCTGAAGTGGTGCATGCCCTGTTTGGCGAAGCCGCATGAAACCAGCCAACATGCAGCGTTGGCGTTTGCTCACGCAGACCGGCTTTTTTGCGCTGTTTGTGTTGGCTCCGGCGCTCAACCTGTTGCGCTTTGACTTGACCGACACCCAGCTCTGGTTTTTGGGGCAGCGCTGGTCCCTGGGCATTGACGCCCTGGCTCAGGGCCAAATCAGCGCGACCGATGCCGCCCTGCAACTGGTTTGGCGCGCCTTTGTGCCTGGCTTGCTGGTGGTGGCCGTATTTTTGGGGGTGGCCTACCGTTATGGCCGCCTCTATTGCGGCTGGTTGTGCCCGCATTTTTCGATGGTGGAGGGGCTCAACAAGCTGCTGCACCGGGCCTGCGGCAAGTTGAGCCTCTGGGACAAAAGCCCCACGCCCAAACCGGGCGCCATCCCCCATGCTGGCTGGTGGCCCTTGTTTGCCCTGAGTTGTGCCCTGATGGGCTTCATCTGGGCAATCACGTTGCTCACCTATTTGCTGCCGCCCGTCGCCATTTGGGGTGGCTTGATACACGGCACGCTGACACCCAATCAAACCCGATTTTTACTGATTGCCAGCACGCTATTTACCCTGGAATTTGCCTTTGCCAGGCACCTGTTTTGCCGCTTTGGCTGTGCCGTGGGTTTGTTCCAGAGCCTGGCCTGGATGGCCAACCCCAAGGGCATGGTGGTGGCCTTTACCCGGGAACGGGCGCGTGAGTGCAAAACCTGCGATGCCCCGCGCGGTTCCGCTTGCGACAATGCCTGCCCCATGCGCCTGAACCCGCGCAACATCAAACGCATGATGTTCTCCTGTGTGCAATGCGGCCAATGCCTGACTGCCTGCGACAGTACCCAGCAAGCGCAGCAGCGCACGCCCACGCTGGAATGGCAGGTGGGCGTGGACGCTTTGCGTGAAACCTTGCGCCAACGCCAGCGCGAACAAGCAGAACGTCACTGATGGAAGAATTGCTTGGACGCTGGTGGCACCAGGCCATCACCAAGGTCACGCGGCAGGATCATCCGGGGGCGGCAGTGCAACTGCAGGACATGCAAAAAGCCATTGGTATCTTTTTTCGCGCTGCTGGTGGCCCGGCCGTGCTGCGTTTTACGCCGGCCTCGATGCAGGCGGTCGGTGGTCAGCGGCACTGGTTGCAAAAACTCGCAGGCAGCGGGCAACGTGCTGATACGGCCCAGCTGGAGCCTGAGGTGTTGGCGCTCCCCGCCACCTTGGCCGTGTTTGCCGATGCGCAACTCAATCGTGACCTGTATCTTTGGCTGGCGATGCTGTCGGCGTGTTTTGTCCATCGCGGTGACTGGATCAAGGACAATCTGCGCGCTACGCAGGCGGCGCTGGCGCAGTTTCCGGGTTTTGCCTCAAGATACCAAGCACTGCTGCAAGCGCACCTGGTGCAACGCCCGAATTTGCAAACATCAGGTGGGGAGAAAGAACAGGCTGAGTCTGCAGTTCAGGGCGCTTTGAGAGAACAAGTCGCTGGAGAACGGACATGCCAAGCCCAGGAAGTTGCTCCGGTCTGGTTGTGGCTGAGTGCGACGGACACCCGCGCGGTCGATCGCCCGGCCGGACAGAAAGGTGCCGACGCGCGCCAGCAAGCCACTGCGCTCAATGACAAGCAACGCCGACGCACCCAGACCACCTCGCACGAGCCGAGCCGCAATGCCATGGTGTTGCCGTTTCGTGCCGAAGCGCTGATGTCGTGGAGCGAAATGGTGCACGTCAACCGCAGTACCGACGACGAAGAAGATGGCAACGCACTGAACGCCGCCAACGACATGGACAAGCTCTCGGTGGCTCCCGATGGGCAAACGCTGGCCTCGCGCGTCAAGTTTGACCTGGATTTACCCAGCAGCAGCGCCGACGACAAGCCTTTGGGCGAGGGCATGGCATTTCCCGAATGGGACTATCGCCGCGCCGTGCTGCAGCCCGACCATTGCCGGGTGCAGGTGATGCAGGCGCAGCATTGCGCGCCCTTCACGCCGTCACCAGCCCTGCGTCTCACGGCCCGACAGCTGCGCCGCCGCCTGGAAACCCTGCGCGATGCCCCACGCACGGTGCACGGGCAGGACAGTGGTGATGAGATTGATCTGGATGCCTGGGTGCGTTTTCACGTCGACCAGTTGGACAACGCCACCCCTTGCAGCGACACGCCGCCCATCTACACGCGCCGGGCCCGACTGGACCGCAGCCTGGCCACGCTGCTGCTGGCCGACCTGTCCTTGTCCACCGACGCCTACGCCACACCCCAGGAACGCGTCATTGATGTGATTCGGGACGCGCTGTTTGTGTTTGGCGAGGCGCTGCACGCCGCGGGTGACCCGTTTGCCATTTGGGGATTCAGCTCGGTGCGTCGGCAGCATGTGCGCATGCAGCACCTCAAAACCTTTGATGAACGTTGGGGTGATGACAGCCGTGCCCGGGTTGGGGCCATCAAGCCTGGTTATTACACCCGCATGGGCGCCGCCATTCGCCACGCCACCCGGCAATTGGCCGAGCGCCCTGAGCGCAAGCGCCTGCTGATGTTGCTCACCGACGGCAAACCCAACGACCTGGACGTCTACGAAGGCCGCTACGGTCTGGAGGACACGCGCCAGGCGGTGCGCGAGGCGCACGCTGCGGGACTCATCCCGTTTTGCGTGACCATCGACGACAAGGCGCACGACTACCTGCCCATGCTGTTTGGTCAGAACGGCTACGCCATGGTGCGTCGGCCGCAAGATTTGGTGAGGCAACTCACGCAAGCCTGGGCCACGCTGTCGCGCCGCTAAAGGTAGGTGCCACCCGCTCAATCCCGTCGTCGGATGGGCCGCAGCAGGCGGTAGATCTGGCGGTGTGGCTGCTCGCCACCAGTATCCGTTTTAGCCGTCCTTGCCATCGGGCCGTGCGCTCACCAGCCAGGGCGTGTACTGCCAGAAGAAGATCAGGAACGCAGCACTCCAGGCTGCGGCTGACGCCACCAAGCCGCCGACGTAGAGTGACGGGACCAGCCAGGGCAGCAGCACCCGCAGCAGTGCGGCCAGCATGATCAGCGCATAGATCGCCATTTCCGGCGCGTCTGCGGTTAGTGGTCGACCGGTATGGCCCCGGGCGGTGCGTGTCATCATGCCAAGGATCAAGCCACCCGTGGCGCCGACGCCCAGCGCATGAACCCCGATCGATGTTGTGACCCAACCCACCTGCGCCAGGGCCAGCAAGCCCAAACCCAGAGCCAGCCAAAGATGGGCCGCGTGCAAAATCCACAAAATGGGGCGGCCAAGTGTGGCCAGCGGGTGCCAGCGCCACTGGCGAATCAGATGGAGCGCAAAAGCCAGCGCCAGGGTGGCGCTGGCCAGCCCACTGTGCCAGCCGGTCACCCACAGCGCCAGGCCAAGGACGGTAGCCGCCAGCGCCGTCCGGTCCAGCCAGGGCAGGGTGACGATTTTGATGTTCGGCAAGGCGCTGGTCGTGAAGAAGGGCAGCACGCGTCCAGCCATGACACATTCAATGATGACCACAAAACCCAGCCCGGCATACAAACTGCGCATCGGGTCCAGGTTGATCACGCCATTGGCTGACAAATGGAACGTCAAATTCACCAGCGTCAGCAGCAGCAAAATAAGCGCCAGCGGTACATTGCGCCAGTTGCGTGAGCGGATCAGTAAGCGCAGAAAAATGAGTCCAACGATGGGCAACAGCGCCAGGTCCAGGGCCGCAAAAACCGGGTAGCTTGCCACCAAGGACGCCACCCGCGCGCTGAGCCAGAGCAGAAACAACAAGCCCAAAGTCGGGCCACGCGGGGTGGCCAAACCGGTCCAGCTTTTGCCGGCGGTCATCAGAAACCCCACGATGACCGCGATGGCAAAGCCAAACAGCATTTCATGGGCGTGCCAGAGTACGGTGGGCGGCGTGGGTTGCCAGTGGACTGCACCCAGAAATATCGCCACCCAGAGTGGCACGATGAGGGCCGCCAGCAGGGCCGCACCGAGATAAAACGGACGAAATGCCAGCCGCAACCAAGGCATGCCATGCGGTACGGGAGCGGCTGATTCTATTTTCTCGGCAGGGGCTGTCATGTTTGTTTTCTCGTGTTGTTTTCTGAGGGGGCGTTTGGGACTGTCGGCGACGGACTTGGCGCGAGTTGCTGCTCACCCCAGGCCAGCCAGTCTTCGCCAAACAATTCGGACGGATGCGGTGAGCGCTCGTTAGAGCAGGCCATGGCGGTAATGGCACAAAACTGGTCACAGCCCCAGCAAATGCGCTCCGGGTTGGCGGGATGGAGGGGGAATTTCTTGGCCATAGCAGAACCTGGTTGGTGCATCAGCGCGGGATCACAAAGGTGGATTTTTCTTCTACGGCCACCGCTTTGTCCTGGTCCGAAGTTTGTACCTTGAAGAGGATCGGGCTGGCCTTGCCACGGTAGGCCTGAGCCGCCTCGAAGGCCAGCGTCAGCCGGACGGTCAGCGACCCGATGCCCGTGGCCGGCACACTCAACTCCGGGATGGTGGTCAGCGTCAAACCCGGCAGGCCCTGCACGCTTGCGGTATAGCTTTGCGTGCGTTCGGTGCTGTTCATGACTTTGATGCGGTAGATGTTTTCGATGTCGCCATTGCCAAGTTCACGTGCCATGGTGCCGCGGTCCTTGATGATGTCCACAGCAAAGCCCTTGCGCGTCGACAAACCGCCAACAAAGAGCGACACGACCAGAATAAACAGCGCGCCGTAAAGCCAAACGCGTGGACGCCAGACCCGTTTCACCATCTGCCTGGGTGTCAATTTGTCAGCCATGCCCTTGCCCGATGAATAGCGGATCAAGCCGGTGGGGTAGTTCATTTTGACCATGACTTCGTCGCAGACATCGATGCAGGCGGCACAGGCAATACACTCGTTTTGCAGTCCGTTGCGAATGTCGATGCCGGTCGGACACACCTGCACACACAGCGTGCAGTCAATGCAGTCGCCCAAGCCCAGCGCCTTGGGGTCGGCGGCCCGTGTGCGTGAGCCTCTGGTCTCACCCCGCTCGGTATCGTAGGCAATGACCATCGAGTCCATGTCGGTCAGAGCACCTTGGATGCGGGCATAGGGGCACATCTGTTTGCAGATTTGCTCGCGCAAATAACCCGCGTTGCCGTAGGTTGCCAAACCGTAAAACAGGACCCAGAACCATTCCCAGGGCGAAAACGACAGCGTCAGCAGTTGCTGCGCCAAGTCCTGAATGGGCGTGAAATAGCCCACAAAGCTAAACCCGGTGAACAAACCCAGACCGATCCACAGGGCCTGCTTGGCGCCCTTACGGAGGACCTTTTCAGCGCGCCAGGGCGAGGTGTCCAGACGCATACGGGCCAGCCGATCACCTTCGGTGATGCGTTCCAGCCACAAAAAGATCTCGGTGTAGACCGTCTGCGGGCAAGCGTAGCCACACCAGAGCCGACCCGCCACCGCGGTAAAGAAAAAAAGCGTCAGTGCCGCCAGCACCAGCAACACAGCCAGGTAGATCAGATCCTGCGGGTGCAGCACCAAACCAAAAATAAAGAACCGGCTGCCGGCCAGATCAAACAAAACGGCCTGTCGGTCGTTCCATTGCAGCCAGGGGACGCCGTAAAAAACCAGTTGCGTGACCCAGACCATGACCCAGCGCAGGCGGTTAAAGAAACCGCCGACGCTGCGCGGATAAATTTTGCCCTGCTCGTCGCTCAAGGAAAAGACGCTGTCAGCAGCGGCGTCAACGGGGACCGGCTGGATAGGAATGATCTTTTGGGAGAAAGGCTTTTTCATCGCGTTGGCGCTGCGTGGACCGGTCGCGGTTTCGGCATGTGTGCCATCCTTAAAGAAGAATTTAATATGGATGTTATTTTACCCTGATAAAATTCACCTTGACTGCATCTTTGATTTAACCTGGTCTGACCTATGCGCCTCACCCAATGGACCGATTACACCTTGCGCGTACTGATGTACTGTGCGGCCAGCAAGGACCGCGCCGAGCCGGTGACGATCACCGAAATTGCTGAGAGTCACGGTATTTCGCGCAGTCACCTGACCAAAATCGTGCAGCAACTTGCGGCTCGTGGCTGGCTGGAAACCACACGTGGGCGCGGCGGTGGCATGCGTCTGGCCCCGTCCGCAGAAAACCTTTGCCTGGGTACCATCGTGCGTGCCACCGAGACCGATTTTTCCGTGGTCGAGTGTTTTGAGCCGAGCCTTAACCAGTGCCGGATGGACCAGAACTGCAGACTCAAAGGGGTGTTGAATCAGGCCACGCAGAGTTTTCTGGCCGTGCTGGATGGCGTGACGCTGGCAGATCTGGTGGCGCCGGTGAGCAATGTTGGCGGCAAGGCAAAAACACAGCGTGTGCATTGGATTCCCGGCCTGCCAAGCGCATCCGTTTGAGGCCATCGCCTGACCGGTTTAAAGCAGCCCCTGCTCTGTGGCCATCACGGCGGCGTGAACCCGTGAACTCACCCCCAGTTTGCGCAACACGTGTTGCACATGGATTTTGACGGTGGTCTCCACAATGCCGTGCTCGCGCGCAATTTCCTTGTTGCTGGCGCCTCGGGCGATGCCGCGCAGGATGTCGAGTTCACGCGGTGACAGGCTGGCCATGGCCAGCCCCGTGGGCGTGCTGGTTTTCGCGGTTTGAGATGGCGCTGAGGCCTGACTGCCGGGTGTCGGCTTGAAAGAGGTGTTTTTGTAGGCAGCAATCAGCTTGCCCATCATCTCGGGTGCAATGATGCTGTCGCCCTGAAACGCGCGGTGTACGGCAGCGGTCAGTTCGTCACCTTCCATGGTTTTCAGCAAGTAGCCGCTGGCGCCACCCCTCAGGGCTGCGACCAGATCGTTCTCGTCTTCACTCACCGTCAGCATCAGAATGCAGGCTTCAGGGGCCGCTTCAAGCAACGATGGCAGCGCATCTACGCCGTTGACGCCAGGCAAATGGTTGTCAAGCAGG
>JAQSDS010000465.1 GCA_029946045.1 Rhodoferax sp. | reverse complement strand
CATCACGCCGGTCATGATCACCGGTGACCACCCCGCCACCGCTCGTGCCATTGCGCTGCGGCTGGGCCTGGTGGACAACGCGCAGGCCGAGGTGTTGACCGGCCAGGATCTGGCAGCGCTTGACGACGCAGCCTTGCTGCTGCGCGTCTCGCAAGTGCAGGTGTATGCCCGGGTCGATCCGGCGCAAAAAATCCGCATTGTCGAGGCCTTGCAGGCGCAGGGCGAAATTGTGGCCATGACGGGCGATGGTGTGAACGATGCACCCGCCCTCAAACGCGCCGACATCGGCGTGGCCATGGGCAAAGGCGGCACCGACGTGGCCCGTGAGGCTGCCAGCATGGTGCTGCTCGATGACAACTTTGCAAGCATCGTGGCGGCGGTGCGCGAGGGTCGACGCATTTACGACAACATCCGCAAGTTTGTGCGCTACGCCATGACCGGCAACTCTGGCGAAATCTGGACGCTGTTTCTGGCACCGCTGGTTTTTCTGCCAATTCCACTCTTGCCGATCCATATCCTGTGGATCAACCTGGTCACCGACGGCCTGCCCGGGCTGGCGCTGGCAGCCGAGCCGGCCGAGCGTGGCGTCATGCAGCGCCCACCCCGCGCCCACACCGAGAGCCTGTTTGCCAATGGCATGTGGCAGCATATTCTGGGCATTGGCTTGTTGATTGCCGGGCTATGCCTGGGGGTGCAGGCCTGGGCTTTGTCCACCGGCCACGCGCACTGGCAAACCATGGTGTTTACCGTGCTCACCCTGTCGCAAATGGCGCATGTGATGGCGATTCGCTCCGAGCGTGAATCACTGTGGCAGCTCGGCTTGGGCAGCAACAAGCCTCTGCTGGGCGCCGTGCTGCTGACCTTTGTGCTGCAAATGGCGACCATTTACGTGCCAGCACTTAACCCGATCTTCAAAACCCAGCCCCTGAGCCTGGCCGAGCTGGGCATTTGTCTGGCTGCCGCGGCCCTGGTGGGCGTGGCAGTTGAAGTTGAAAAGGCCTGGCGCCGGTACCAGGATCAAAGTCCGGCCGTCGGGCTAACCGGGCCCTGAAACCGACTTGGGTGTCAGAAATCAACGGATTCCGCGACAGCTCGAACAGCACATCCTTCTGTGGTGTGCCACACAGACACACCGCAGCCACCTGCCGATACTGAACTTTGCAATGCAACTGACCCCGGTGGGGGTGCAGAGCAAACGTGCCAATGTCGACCCAGCGTTGACCTGGTCATCACAAGTTTTCGCATCAACTCAAGAGGTAGGCAAATGAAAAATATCAAGGCTCATACCAGGCTGACGCCATGGCTCATGGCAGCCACGTTCAGCGTCGCTCTGGCCGCATGCGGCGGTGGCGGGCAATCGCCCATTCTGGGGGCCGGTGACATTGCACCAGTCGTGGCCCCTGTCGTTACGGTGGTCACACCTTTCACAGGAAGCACAGTCGCACCCAACACCAAAGTGATCACGGCAGCCTTCAGCAAACCCATGGATGCCGCTACGCTCACCAATACCAGCTTCACCCTGACCTGCCTGGGCGGAACGGTCACGACCGGCCCCGTCAGCTACCTGGCTGACAGCAAGATCGCCACACTGCCCCTGACCGCGAACCTCCCCAACGCTACGGACTGTACCGCCACCGTCACGATGGCGGCCAAAGACAGCACCGGCGTGAGCCTGGCCAGTAATCATGTCTGGCAATTCAGCACCAGTGCAAGCACCGACGTGACGGCTCCCACGGTGACGCTGGTCAATCCTGCCGATCTAGCGACAGGTGTTGCCACCAACACGGCAGTCAAAGCCACCTTCAGCGAAGCGATGGACCCGCTCACCCTCAAAACCACCAATTTCACGCTCTTTCAAGGTGTTAATCCGGTTGCAGGCACGGTCAGCATCAACCCTCTGAACACCATTGCCACCTTCACACCCAACGCCAATCTGGCAGTGAACACCGTGTACACAGCCACGGTTGTTTCGGGTGTCACCGGTGTCACTGATCAAGCAAGCAATCCGTTGGCAATTGACAAGGTCTGGACCTTTACCACAGCAGCCGCAGCAACAACGCAGCCCTTGATCGCCCTGAACCTGGCAGAGCCTTTTGGCACCTTTGGCGGTACCGCCGGCATGACCAATATGGGTACGCTGACGGTTATCAATGGTGACATCGGCACCACTGCCACGGGCACCTCCATGGTCACCGGTTTCCATGAATCCTTGGCTTTCGGTGATGACATTTACACCGAAACGACCCTGAACAAGGGTACGGTCAACGGCATGATCTACACCTGCACCAATTCAATAATTGGCGCTAATTCTGCCGGCCCGAGCGCGCCCGAGTGCGCTGTGGCCACCCAGGCGCGCCTGGATGCCGAAACTGCCTACCTGGCGCTGGTGGCCAAGCCCGTCGGTGGCGCAAGCCCGGCACCCGGCGCCAATTTGGCCGGCATCACGTTGCAGCCAGGTGTTTATAAGGCACCCGCGGGTTCGTTCCTGATAGAAGGGGGCGACCTGACACTCGATGCGCAAGGTGATGCCAACGCCACTTGGGTGTTCCAGATGGCCACCACGCTGACGGTCGGTGGACCAGGCACCGCAGCGCCACAAAGCATCATCCTGGCTGGTGGTGCACTGGCCAAGAACGTGTTCTGGCAAGTCGGCTCCACAGCCACCATCAACGCCGCTGGCGGCGGCACCATGGTGGGCACCATCATTGCGCAAGCCGGGGTCAAGATCTCAACTGCTGACAACATGAACATCATGACACTGAACGGGCGTGCCTTGTCCCTGGGCGCCTCGGTCACGATGGTCAACACGGTTGTCAATGTGCCAGCCCAATAATCAGGAGAACATCATGACACTTAACAAAATCAAATCCGTCAGCACCGCTGGCAAGCTCAGCCTGCTGACACTCGCCCTCATGGCCGCACCGTTTGCCATGGCGCAAGACACCGGCTGGTATGGCGGGGCCAATATTGGCCGTACCCAGGCCAGCATTGACGATGCCCGCATCACCAGTGGCTTGCTCGGCAGTGGCCTCACCGCCACCTCGATTACCGACGATGAACGCGACCGCGGTTACAAGTTGTTTGGCGGCTACCAGTACAACAAATATTTTGCGGTGGAAGCAGGCTATTTCGATCTGGGCCGGTTTGGCTTTGCCGCCAACACGGCACCCACCGGCACCCTGAGCGGCAACATCAAGCTGCGCGGCCTTAACTTGGACGCGCTTGGCATCCTGCCGATCACCGAGAAGTTTTCTGCCTTTGGCCGCCTCGGCGTCACCTATGCACACACCGACGGCAACTTTGCCGGCACCGGCGCTGTCACCGTGCTCAACCCCAGCCCGAGCGCGCGCGACACCAACCTCAAGGTCGGCCTGGGTGTGCAATACGCCTTCACCGACGCCCTGAGCCTGCGCGCCGAAATCGAGCGCTACCGCGTCAACGATGCCGTGGGTAACAAGGGCGATGTCGACATGGCCTCCATCGGTCTGGTGTACCGCTTTGGCGGCAAGACACCGACCCCGGTGGCTCAGACCTACCTGCCTGCACCTGTGGTCGTCGCCCAGGCGCCAGCACCCGTGTACGTGGCACCGCCGCCCGTCCCTCCGGCGCCACCACCGCCTGCACCTATGCCCCAACGGGTTAGCTTTTCAGCGGATTCACTGTTTGACTTTGACAGCGCCGCCGTCAAACCCACGGGTCGCGCCGAGCTTGACAAGTTGGCCACAAACCTGCGTGGCGTTGACTTTGACGTGATCAACGTCACGGGCCACACCGACCGCATTGGCCGGCAAGCCTATAACCAAAAGCTGTCCACCCAGCGTGCCGAAGCGGTCGGCGGCTACCTGGTGAGTTCGGCAGGCATCCCGGCCAACAAGATCAACGCCAAGGGCGTCAATGGCTCTGATCCGGTGACCAAGCCGGGTGATTGCGTGGGCACCAAAGTCACCCCTGCCCTGATTTCCTGTCTGCAGCCCGACCGTCGGGTGGACATCGAAGTAACTGGCCAACGTTAGGCTTGAATCGCCAGATCTGGGCGACCGCCGTGCGACACCACGGCCGTCGGTTTGGCGGGCAGTTCAGACGCGAACCACGTCACCCTTGAGCGAATACAGGATGGCCAGGATGTCGTTCTTCTCGGCCTGCTCGTAGCCGTTCTGGGTCATCGCCGCCATCACGTCGTCGATGGCGGACACCAGTTCCTGCTCGTCGATATTCATGTGCTTGTGGGCCGCCAACACGTCCTTGCCAGAATAGGTTTGCGGTCCGCCCGTGCCGGCACAGATGAAGTCGCTGATATTGCGCTCCAGTTGGCCGCGGTCCTTGACCTGCTCGAACCGGGTTTTGAACAACGGATTGACATAGTGCAAGGCGACCACGTCTTTGGCGAGCTGGCTGATGCGATCAACACCGCCGAGCCGTTGGTAAAGCGAGGAAGACATAAAAACACTCCTTCAGTTTCGGTTGACGGCGGTGCCGAATTGCACCAGCCTCGGGGTCAACGATAACGTGGCTTGCAGCGATGCGCATGACCAGAATTGACTATTTTGGTGCCACCCACGCGCATGCCGCGCTGCTCTTGGTGGCCTGGAACAGATGGTCAGGGTCGTACTTTTGCTTCAGCGCCGCCAGCCGGGCCAGGGTCGGTTTGCCGCAAGTCGCCTCGGTGTGTTGGCAACCCTCCTCCTCGGTGGGGAAGTTGATGTCAGTGCCACCGGTCGAAAAGCCTTGCATGGCTTCGAAGCAGTCGCGGGCCCAACGCAGGTTGGCAGCGTCGTCGTCGGCGCTCTCCCACGCGCTGGTGATGTTGAGGACATAGGCGGCATCGCGATGGCCAGCGGGCGAGTGCTCTGCGGGAAGCTCAGCGAGCGCCCCCTGCAGGTGAAACAGGACGATCGCCGAAAACGGAGAACACATTTGCTTCGCATGCGCGATCAGCACGTCAACGGCCTGGGCGTCGATGCGCGCCAGGTAGTGTGACTTCCAGTCATAACGCCGCCCCTGGGGCTGGGTGGCGTCGAGCAGGCTCTGCATCTGGGTGTAGGGCCGGCGCTTGACGCTGTCAGCCACTGCTCGCCCCAATTTGCGCAACGGCGCCATGGCGGCCTCGCCCGCTTCGATGCTGCCGCTGTGGCAGACAAAGATGGCAATGATCGGCTTGCCATGGATCTCCTTGGGCAGCCAGGGCGCGGGCGGGGCGATGCGCAGCACGGCAACGCAGGTGGTTTCGCGTGGCGCCGTGGCGGTGAACTGGCGATAGAAATCAAGCACGTCCTTGGCGTCTTCGGCGCGCCAGGCCATCGCCCCGCCAAGAATCTCGGGGCCCACCGGAAACAGCCGGTACTCGAATGACGTCACGATGCCGAAATGACCACTGCCGCGCAGCGCCCAGAACAGATCAGCGTTCTCGTCGGCCGCAGCCCGCACCAGCGCACCATCGGCGGTGACAAGCTCCATCGAGACCAGGTTGTCACAGGTCCAGCCGTACTGGCGCGTCAAATAACCGAAGCCACCACCCACGGTAAGGTCGGCGACGCCGGTGGTCGAGACAAAACCAAGCACCGCCGCCAGGCCGTGCAGCTGGGTTTCACGATCCAGGTTGCCCAGCGTGCAGCCTGCTTGGGCCCGTGCCGTGCGCGCCACCGGATCGACCCACACTCCCCTCATCAGTGACAGGTCAATCATCAGGCCGCCGTCGCAAACCGCCAGTCCCGCAATGTTGTGGCCACTGCCGCGCACCGACATCAGAAACTGGTGCTGGCGCGCAAAGCGCACCGCCTGGACAATGTCCGCCGTGCCGCTGCAGCGCACAATGAGACTAGGGCGGCGGTCGATCAAGCCGTCCCAGATCGTGCGCGTTTCATCAAAGGCCACATCCTCCGACGTCACAACGGCGCCAGCAAAGTTTGCCTTGAATGCCTGCAGGATTTCGGGTGAGACCTGCACCACGCCGCCGTCGGCAGCCTTCAATGCGATCGCCATGGCAGCCACTCCTTCACCGTTGCGATGCGTGCATTGTTCGCCGCCATGCCGCATTGCACAATGGCCAAAAATGACTATTCTGGTGGCAGCAAGCGATGACGAACGGCGAATGCAGAGGCCTCGGTCCGGTTCGCTGCCCGGGTCTTGCCGAGGATGTTGCGGACATGGTTGGCGACCGTGTTCTGGCTGCGAAACAGGACTGCCGCGATTTCCTGGTTGGTCTTGCCGGCAGCCACCAAGCGCAGCACTTGCACCTCGCGGGGTGACAAGCCGGCCACCGACGGCAAGGGCGCGACGTCGGCAGCATCCGCCTGCACACCGAGCACGGCCTGCTCCAGCCGCGCCATACCCAATTGGCGGGCCTCAGCCAGCGCGGCCGCCAGCAACGGCAAGGCCTGCTGCCGGTCAGCGCTGCCCCCTCGGCGCAGCAGCATGGCCGCATACGCGTGGCGCGAATGGGCCAGCCACGGCCGACCGCCACTGCGCTGGTCAAATTGAATCGCATCCTCAAACTGCTGCTGTGCCACATCCCAGCGCTGTTGCGTCGTGGCCAACATGCCGAGCAAGCGCGCAGCGGCGCCAAACGACGCGGTATGGGCGCCAAAAACCAGGTTGCGCCCGGCATAGGGCAGCAACAACTCGAACAGCGTGGCCGCGCGCACCGTGTCGCCAAGCCAGACGCACACCTCGGCCAGATAAGCCAGGCTGGCAACCCGGACCGCATCATGCGGCATGGCGGCAAAGCCACTGGCAGCGAGCTGGTCGAAGACGGCACGGGCTTCGTCGCGGGCACCGAGTTCACAGTGCAGGACGGCCAGGCCCGGATGCCATGTCAGGCCCGGCGCTGCCTTGCCTAGAAACTGCCTGAGAACAGGTGCCAGCTCGCCCAGACGGCCCTGATGGCGGCGCAGGGTGAACATCTGGACACCAAAAATACCGGCTGCATTGGCATGATCGAAGCGTTGACCACAACGCAGCGCCTGGACGGACAGCGCTTCAGCGTCGGTAAAGCGTCCTTCGTGCGTGGCGATCATCGCCAGCGCGGCCAGGGCCACGGCCTGATTGAAGGGCTCGCGCATGGTCTCGCCGCTGACCAGATGAAAGCGGGCCGTAGCCGTGGCCGCCACCGTGTCGCCCGACTCCATCAGGTCGCCGGTGTGCCAGCCCGAAAGGTAGGGCGTCAACCATTCTGGGTGTCCGGCGCGGTGTACCAGTTCGGTCGCCTCGCGTGCGGCTTCGATGCGCAGCGCCAGACGGTCAGGAAACCAGCGCCCGGGCAGAATGGCGCACAAGGCCCGAAACAGCATCCACGGGTCGTCGAGTTCGCGCCCGAGGGCAACGGCCTGGCGAAACACCGCCTCGGCCGCGTCGGGTTGGTTCGAAAACAGCAAGGCCTGGCACAAAGCGGTCAGGAGCGCGGTGTGCGCGCGCACATCGGTGGGCGCAACCTGCGCCAGGGCCTCGCGGATCAACACGACCGCTTTCGAGCCCTCGCTGCCCAGACGCCACTGCGCATCACCGAAGCCGATGGCGGCGCGTGCCAGCAGCATGGCATCACCCAGGCGGCGCGCATACCCGGCTGCATCCGTGAAGGTGGCGAGCGCCAATTCACTGGCGCCGGCACTGTTCTGGGCGTTGCCCAGCCCCAGCAGCAGGCGACAGCGCTGGGCGTCGGCGGCGGGGCCCAGCGGCGACAAATCGCAGGCCCGTTGGTAATGGCGCACTGCTTCTTCGTGCGCCTGCGTCGCCGCCGCACGCTCGGCGGCCCGGGTGGCGTATTCGATGGCCTTGGTGACATCACCTGCCGTGCCGGCAGCGTGATAGTGGTGTGCCAGCGCAGACAGGCAGGGCGTGAGATCGTCCTGGTACCGCATCTCCAACACCTGCCCGATGCGCTGGTGCCAGCGCGCCCGTTGTGCCGCGGACAGTTCGTCATACAAGGTGTCCCGGACCAGGGCGTGCGCAAACTGGTAGCTGCCAGCTTCGGCCAAGGCGTCAACCAGGCAGGCTGCCCGGGCCTCGGTCAGGGCGGCCAGACAGTCATCTTCGGTCAGGTCCGGCCGCACCCGCTGCAACAGCTCAAGCCGGAACTCGCGGCCGAACACCGCAGCATGCTGGAGCACGCGCAGACACGAAGGGCTCAGGCGGTTCAAGCGCACGCCAATCGCTTCGCGCACACCTTTGGGAACCGACCAAAGGCCAGTTGGGGCCGTTGCCACACCTTGCGCCCGGACCTGATGGCGGTCAAGCACCAGTTCCGTCAGGAACAAGGGGTGGCCTTCGGTCTGTTCGTGCAGTGCCGTGGCCAACTCGGCCGAGGCTGTCGCGTCAGCCGTGGCGACAAACTGGGCAGTCTCGGCCGGGCTGAAGCCGCCCAGCAGAAAACGCTGGACCGAGGCATGGCGGTGCAGTTCAGCCAAGGTGTCCGACAGCGGGTGTTGCCGTGGCACGTCGGAGTCGCGGTAGGTGCCAAGCAACATCAGGCGGCTGGCCTCAGCATCGGCCATGATGAATTCGAGCAGGCGCAAGGATGGCACGTCCGCCCGATGCAAATCGTCGATCACCAGCAAGATCGGCTGGCGTGCGGCGGCGCGTCGCCAAAAACCCGCAATGGCATCGAAGAACCGGAAACGCGCCTTGGCAGCGTCGGACTCAAGTGGCACGGGTCGGTCAATGCCAAGCCGGCCCAGCTGCTCAGGGTCCAAGGCAGCCACATAAGCAGCGGCAGCGCCAAGCATCTCACCCAGCGCGTCTTCGTCTTGCAGCGAGACGTAGCGTCGAATCATCTGAAGCCATGGCCAATAAGGGGGTGCACCCGGCTCTTCCGGGCAGCGCCCCCAAAGTGTCAGCACATTCAGCTGAGCCGCATGTGCAACCATCTCTTGCGCGGTACGGGTTTTGCCAATACCGGGCTCCCCGGTGAGCAGCACAACACCGGGTTGCCCGGCAAGGGCACGCGCCAGTGCCGCCTGCAAGGCGTCAAGCTCGCGCCGCCTCCCAATGAAGCTGTGATCGTGTTCCATTCCCCGCAAGCCCGTCCGCTGAGGGATCAGTTGAACGCTTCCGGACGTATTTCACTGACCTCGACGATCACGTCGGCCGGCAGTCCGGCACGACGCGCGGCTTCATGAATGGCCTCGGCGTTGGAAGCCTCGTACAGGCAATAAGTCTTTTTCTTGTCGGCCGACAAGAAAGAGAACAGCCAGTGCACACCGGCGCCGTCGTTGATTTCCTTCACCAGTCGCGCGTCTTCTTTGGTGAGCGCCAACTGCTCGGCGAAATTGCGTTCAATCACAAACAAGGCCATATCACCCTCCTTTAAGTTTTTGCAATAAGCCAAATTTACACGCTTCAAAGTGGCCCTTGACCCTACACCATTTGGTAGCGTTCTGCTCAGCCTTTTCCATTCAGCCCATGAGCCGCGGGGATGAATGCAAGCATTTTTGAATACCTTAGGTGCGCCAGCGCACCGACGCCAGCGCGGCCACATCATAAAGTCAAACTATCGACCGGGATGGACCCGGCGTTTCGCCCAGAGGTGGTGGGGCTTACACCATCAATACCCCATGGAGATTTATATGCAAATTCGAACCACTCTCGTCGCGGCCATGATGGCTGCCGCCTTGCTCACCACCGCGGGCTGTGCCGTCAGCCGTGGCCAGGAAACTGTTGGCGCTTATGTGGATGACACTGGTATCACCACCCTGATCAAAGCCCGCATGGCTGAGAGCAAGCTGGTCAGTGCCACTTCCATCAGTGTTGAAACCCTGAACGGCACCGTGATGCTGTCGGGCTTTGCCAAAAGCCTCACAGAGAAAAGCGCTGCTGAAAACATTGCACGCGGTGTCAACAACGTGAAGTCTGTCAGAAACGAAATTGTCATCCGGCCCTGATCAGGATGCACCATGAAGCAAGTTCACATTCACTACGACGCACAGGCCACGGCACCGTGGTTCCGCACGAATTAGCGGTGAACTTGACCTGCGCCTGAGCTTGACCAAAAAGCTTGTCGCCCCGTGATCTGCCTATCGGATCACGGGGCGTCTTTCTTATTGGCCTTTGCCACTGTTGCCGTGGTTACGACGGCCATTGTCGTGTTTGAGTTTTTTCATCTTGATGGGTTTCGCCTCCAGGCTGCGCTCCCAGCGACCCGGTTGCCGGACATAGGCGCCGCCCTGCTGTTCCCAGCGATCAGGTGCCCAGCGGTAGCCGTCGCGCTGCACCATGGTACGGCCGCGCACCCAAATATGACGGTCGTTGTTCCAGGCCCAGTAGCCCGGCGCCCAGACATAACCAGGCTGCATCATGGGCACCGATTCATACAAGGGCACGGGCGGCGCCACCATGATGTTGAAACTGATCTGCGCAAAGGCTGTTGTGCCAGCGGCCAGCGCCACCGACAGCACCAAAGATCGAACCAGGTTTGTGTGTTTCATTGCAAAATCTCCAGGGGTTAAAAGGACATCATCGTTTTTTGGGCTGGCCTGGTCGGTGCGTCAGCGCACCGACTTCCCTGATGACAGGCATTAGGCTGGGAACGCTTTGACCATCCCTCCAACTTGGCGGCATTCCTTTTAAAAATCATCACCATCATGTTGCTGCGTACGCTCAAATGGCTGGCCAGCACCGTGCTGGCACTCGTCATCGTTGCCACTTTATTCATCGCCCTGTTGGGCTGGAACTGGCTGCGGGCACCGCTGGCGCGGCAGGTACTGGCCCAAACCGGCCGAGTGTTGCTCATTCAGGGCGATCTTGATGTGACCTTGGGCTGGCCCTGGCCGCGCGTGTCTGCCCGACAAGTCTCTTTTGCCAACCCGGCTTGGGCAGCACAAGCGCAGATGCTGACGGCTGATGAGGTGGCGTTTTCCCTCCACGTGCCGCAATTGCTGGCGCAGCGCTTAAAAATCTCGGACCTGCACCTGGTCAAACCCCATATTTTTTTGCAGCGTCACGCCGATGGCCGCAAAACCTGGCTGCTGGACCCCAAGCAGCA
>JAQSDS010000464.1 GCA_029946045.1 Rhodoferax sp. | reverse complement strand
CCGGGGTCTGCACTTTTTTCTTGGTGTACAGGCTGCGGGCACCGCCGTCCATCCAGGCCAGACCCACCATGCGGCCTGCACTGTTGGTCACCTTGTCCAGCAGTTCCTGGCCAATAGGGCCATCAATCACCGCGCGCATGTGGGCAATGTCACGGAACACGAAGGGCATATTGAACACATCCACCTCGGGCACGATGGGGCCAATCACGCCCAGCGAGATGCGGGCCATCTGGATGGCACCGATCTGCACTTGCTCGACCACGGCTTTTTCTTCACCCAGCACGGCGCCAGGGAACATTTGCACCTTGATGCGACCATTGGTGGCGGCTTCGAGCCGCTTGCCCATGTTCTCCACGGCCACCACGGTCGGATAACCCGCCGGGTGTGTGTCGGAGGACTTGAGCACCATGTTTTGGGCGCTGGCGGTAAAACTGGCTGAAAGTGCCACGACAGCAACAGCGGCTGCGAGAAGGCTTCTGCGAAAGGTCATGATGATCTCCTTTAATTGACCAGGTTGAAAAACTGACAGGGACAGGGAAAAACATCGGCTCCAAAAAGCCGACTAACGGGAAACTTATTGCACAGGATCACGGTGGGTTCAGCCGGGCTGATGCGTCTTGGCCTCAGGGCGGGCAGGCGCAAATTTGCTGACCGCTTCCCACAAACCGTTGAGGTACACGGCACCTAAAGCGCGGTCATAGAGGCCATAGCCGGGTTTACCGGTTTCGCCCCAGATCATGCGGCCGTGGTCAGGGCGCACATAGCCTTCAAAACCGACGTCATGGTAGGCCTTGACAATCTCGGCCATGTCGAGTGAGCCGTCGCAGGAATTGTGGGTGGATTCGTAAAATGTGCCGTCTTCTTCGACCTTGACGTTGCGCAGGTGACCGAAATGGATGCGACCCTGGCCGCCAAATTCGCGCACCAAAGACGGGATGTTGTTGCACAAGTCAGCCCCCAACGAGCCCGAACACAGGGTCAGGCCGTTGGCTGTTGAGTCGACAATTTTGACCAGGCGCGCCAGGTCGTCGCGGTTTTTCACGATGCGCGGCAGGCCAAAGATTGGGCGCGGCGGGTCGTCTGGGTGCATGGCCATCTTGATGCCGGCTTCCTCGGCCACCGGAATGATGGCCTTCAGAAAGTATTCCAGGTTGGCCCACAGGTTTTCTTCACCAACCGATTTGTACTCGGCCAGCAGGCTCTTGAGTTCGTCGGCTTTGTAGCTGGCGTCCCAGCCGGGCAGGGCAATGCCTTTTTCGGGGTCGATCTCGGCCACTGCCTGCGCATCAAAGGCCAGCGTGAACGAGCCATCTGGCAGTTCCTTGGCCATCTCGGTGCGGGTCCAGTCAAACACTGGCATGAAGTTGTAACAGATCACTTTCACGCCCACGGCCGCGCAGTTGCGGATGTTTTGCTGAAAGTTGGCAATCAAGCGGTCACGCAAGGGCTTGCCGAGTTTGATGTCTTCGTGCATGGGCACACTCTCGACCACTTCAAATTTCAGGCCAGCGCCCTCGATGCGGTCGCGCAGCGCCTGCAATTTGTCCAGCGGCCAGACCTCGCCCACCGGCACATCGTAAATGGCAGAAACAATGCCATACATGCCCGGAATCTGCCGGATGTATTCCAGTTTCACGGGGTCGGATTCGCCATACCAGCGGAAAGTCATCTTCATAGCTGTCAACTCCAGGGTGAAGGGTTGTGAAAAGGCCGGTCAAAGGGTGAGCGGGAGCGCTGCAGCCACTTCCGGGTGGGCTGCCAACTGGCGCAAGCCGTCCAGTACTTCTGCTTTGAAACCGGCGTTGGTTTTTAAATCAGTACCAAAGATCTTGTGGATGCTGAGCAAGTTGTCAATGATGGTGGTGCTGTCATTGCTGGCGCCAGCTTGCGCCAGGATGTCGTTCGACAGGGGGTCGTTGAGCACCGCGCCCGGTGTGTGCGCGGTCTTGACGGCAAAGAGCATCCAGGCGGCAATGGCCGTGGCCAGCGCCGGCGATGGCAGGCCGGCGGCAAGGCGCTCGCGCAGGGTGGAAAGCAAACGCTGCGGCAGCTTTTGCGAGCCGTCCATGGCAATCTGCGCGGTGCGGTGTTTCAGCGCCGGGTTGCAAAAGCGCAGCTTGAGCTGCTCGACATAGTCCGCCGGATCAACGCCAGTCGGGGCCTTGAGCACCCCGCGCACTTCCATCCACAGGGCGTCCAGCAGGCCGGTGATCAAGGGCAGTTGCATGGCGTCAGCCACGGTCTCGCGACCGGTGAGCTGTCCCAGATAAGCCAATGTGGAATGCGCGCCGTTCAGGCAACGCAATTTCATGTCTTCCCAGGCTTCGATCTCGTTGGAGAACACCGCGCCGCCCAGGGTCCAATCGGGCCGGCCCATCGAAAAGTTGTCCTCGATGACCCACTGCACAAACTGTTCGGTCACGATCGGCCAGGCATCCTGCAAACCCAGCTGCGCGTTCACGTAGGCCCGGTCGGCATCGGTGGTGGCGGGCGTGATGCGGTCAACCATGCTGCACGGAAAACTGACACTGGCTTCGATCCAGCTGGCCAGTTCGCCGTCCACTTCGCGGGCAAAAGCCAGCACCGCAGCCTTGGCGGTCTTGCCGTTGCTGGGCAGGTTGTCACAGCTCAGCACCGTGAACGGCGCAATGGCATTGGCCTTGCGGTGCTTGAGCGCTTGCACGATCAGGCCCAGAATGGTTCTGGGTGTGCCAGGTGTGGCCAGGTCGGCCTGAATGGCCGGTGCCTGCAGCTGCAATTTGCCGCTGGCTGGGTCCAGGTAATAGCCTTTTTCGGTGACGGTCAGGCTGACGATGCGGGTGCTGGGTGCACACATGCGGGCCAGCACCTGGCTCAGGTCGGCCGCGCCGCCCAGTACTTCGACGATTGAGCCGATCACGTGCAATTTCTCGGAACCGGCCGCCCGCTCTACCAGCGTGTACAGCCCGTCTTGCGGCGCCAGCGCGTCTTTGGTACCAGCGGTCATCAGACCAGCGCCCACAATGCCCCAGGCCAAATCACCGGAGGCCAGCACCGCGTCGGTCATGACGGCCTGATGGGCGCGGTGAAAAGCGCCCACGCCCAGATGAACGATGGATGCAACCACCTGGCTGCGCTCGTAGTGAGGCCGTTGCACCGTGGCCGGCAAGTGATTCAGATTTTGGTTGCATAGTTGCATGCTGGGTGCCTTGGTCTCAGTCGGTCACGCCGGGAATGGCGAAGTAGTTCTTGGCATTGCGGTAGCTGATGTCTTGCACCATGCTGCCAAAGGTGTCGAAGTCAGGCGGGATTTCGCCGTTTTCCATCCAGCCACCCACCAGCGCGCACAACACCCGGCGGAAATACTCATGCCGCGGGAACGACAAAAAGCTGCGCGAATCGGTCAGCATGCCGACAAAGCGTGACAACAGCCCCAGGTTGCCCAGACTCACCATTTGTTGGCGCATGCCTTCGACGTGGTCGTTGAACCACCAGGCCGAACCCATCTGGATCTTGCCGGGGCTGGAGCCGTCCTGGAAACAACCCATGACCGTGCCCAACACTTCCAGATCGTTCGGGTTGAGCGAATACAAAATGGTTTTGGGCAGCATGTTGTCGCTTTGCAGCGCATTCATGAAGGCGGCGAGTTTGGCTGCAATCTGCTCGTCGTTGACGGCGTCATAACCGGTGTCGGGGCCGAGCTTGGCAAACATGGCCGAGTTGAGGTTGCGCACGGCGGCCAGATGGAGTTGCATGGCCCAACCGCGCTGGGCGTTCATGCGGCCCACCGCCAGCAACACAGCGGTCTTGTAGCTGTCGGCCTCGTTGGTGGTCAGCGCGGTGCCGTCCAATAATTTGGCAAAAATGGCTTCCAGCGCCTGTGGACTGGCGAAGGTGGCAAACGGTGCTGTCAAGCCATGGTCGGAAGCGCGGCAACCCAAATCGTGGAACACCGCGTGACGGGTGTCGAGCGCCGTGACCAGCGCGGCGTAGGAGCCGATCGACACATTGGCCGCTGCACCCAGCCGCTCAATATAGGTCTTCCAGACCGACAGGTCGTCGGTGGCCAGGGCGCGGTCCGGGCGGAAGCTGGGCACCATCACGGGTTCACCCGGTTGACGCACCGCAGCGTAGGCGATGTGGTGCGCCAGTGCGTCAGCCGGGTCGTCGGTGGTGCCGACAGCGCGCACCTTCATGCGCATCAGCAGCGAGCGGGCGCCGAATTCTGGTTTGGTGATCTGGGCATTGCAGGCCTCCCAGATCGCCGGGGCGGTTTTTTCCGACAGGGCGTCATGGATGCCGAAATAGCGCTGCAGTTCCAGATGCGTCCAGTGGTACAGCGGGTTACCCACCAGCTGTGGCACCGTTTTGGCCCAGGCCAGAAAAGTCTGGTAGTCGGGTTCGTGGCCGGTGATGTCGGCTTCAGGGACGCCGTTGGAGCGCATGGCGCGCCATTTGTAGTGGTCACCGCCCAACCAGGCATGGGCCATGTTGCTGAAGGTGGCGTTGCTGGCAATGTCGGCTGGGGGCAGATGGCAGTGGTAGTCAAGGATCGGCATCGCCGCCGCGTAGTCATGAAACAGCCGCCTGGAGCAGCCGTCAGGCAAGAGGAAATCGGCGTTCATAAAAGGCTTCATGGGAGTCTGCTCCGTCTCTTTTTAATAGCTGTCACTGCGGTAAGTGACAGCTGATGTGATCGATAGGTGCGGACTCTACATCAAACAGAATATAAATTCAATAGAAATGAAACACTGTTTTGTTTAAATAATTTAAAAAACGAAATTGCATTTCAAAATTTATTGAATGCTGTTTCCAGTTGTCGTATCGTCGCTTTCTTTTTGTTGCCAAGGGAAACGTATGGCCGCTTTGCCCTTGGTTTGAGCGCATGGGTGACGACATGGACCATTCGGCGTTGGTGCGTGCTCTGGAGCTGATGGGTAAGCACGGGGTGGCGCGCCCTGTAGGAGCGGCGCCCTCGCCGCGATTGCCCTTGGTCCAGCACAATGAAAGCGAGTTCACCGCACAATCCGGCTATCTTCTTTTTGATAGTCGACCATGCTTGATGCCAAGGCTAACCTGCCTGATCCCCGTGCCCTGTTGCGCAGCCTGTTTGATGCGGCCGTGGCAGCGGCCCAGCCTGCGCTGTGCCTGCCGCCGCATTTGCCAGCGCCGCCCAAGGGACGCACCATTGTGATCGGCGCGGGCAAGGCCTCGGCGGCCATGGCGCTGGCGCTCGAAGCCCATTGGCCGGGGCCACTGGAAGGCCTGGTGGTGACGCGTTATGGTTACCAACAGCCTTGCAAGCGCATTGACATCGTGCAGGCGTCTCACCCGGTGCCTGATGCCGCCGGCCTGGAGGCTTCCAAACGCATCGCTGCGCTGCTGACGGGCCTGACGGCGGATGACCTGGTGATTGCGCTGATTTCCGGCGGCGGCTCGTCGCTGCTGGTGGCGCCAGGTGACGGCCTGACGCTGGCCGACAAGCAAGCGGTGAACAGCGCGCTGCTGGCCAGTGGTGCCAGCATTTCCGAGATGAACTGTGTGCGCCGCCACCTGTCCAGCCTCAAGGGCGGCCGCCTGGGTGCGCTGTGCCATCCGGCAAAGCTGCTCACGCTGCTGATTTCTGATGTGCCCGGCGACGCGCCCATGGACATTGCCTCGGGCCCCACCGTGACCGATGCCACCACCTGCCTGGAGGCGCTGGACATTGTTCAGCGTTACCGCATTCACCTCCCGGCGCCAGTGCGGGCGCTGCTGGAGAGCGGCCAGGGTGAAACCGTCAAACCTGGCGATCCCCGCCTGCAAGGCAGTGACGTGCGCATGATCACGGCGCCGCAAATCGCACTGGAGGCGGCGGCCAAAGTCGCCCGCGCGGCGGGCATCACGCCCTACATTCTGGGCGACAGCCTGGAGGGTGAAGCGCGCGATGTGGCCAAGGTGCTGGCCGGCATCACACGGCAGGTGGCGCAGCAC
The DNA here is from genome assembly GCA_029946045.1 of Rhodoferax sp. GTDB lineage: Bacteria > Pseudomonadota > Gammaproteobacteria > Burkholderiales > Burkholderiaceae_C > Rhodoferax. The sequence goes on along the minus strand of JAQSDS010000464.1, from coordinate 5,174 downwards.
GGCCAGCCGTTTCAGCGGCCTTGTGTGTTGCTCAGCGGCGGTGAAACTACGGTCACGATCCGCAACCCGCAAGGCACCGGCCGGGGTGGCCGCAATGTGGAGTTCCTGCTGGCTTTGGCCGTGGCGCTGGGCGACCTGGACGGTGTGCACGCGCTGGCGGGTGACACCGACGGTGTCGATGGCATCGAAGAAATTGCCGGCGCCCTGCTCACTCCGGACACCCTCGCCCGGGCCTGGGAACTGGGCATGAACCCGCGCACTTATCTGGACCACAACGACGCCCACAGCTTTTTCCAAAAGCTGGGCGATTCGGTGGTGACCGGCCCGACGCTGACCAATGTGAACGACTTTCGGGCGATTCTGTTGGGTTGAATCGGCTCACTCTGCCTTGCGCATGGCCTGCGCCATCAGGGTGTTTCCCCGTGACGCCAGGGTGTCAGCGGCATTCAGGCGGTCCCGCTGTTCCCGGTTCTGGCTGAGCTTGACCTTGCCCACCAACGAGGTGATGGCAACTTCGATGCCCACAATGTTGCGCAGCATGGTGTCGATGTACTGCGGCTCTGAGTCCCCCATTTTCCAGGGCTTGGGTTCGGTGGCCTCGTGCCGGCGGGTCAGTTGCGCTACCAGGCGCCGCACAAAGCGCTCGTCGTCGTGCACGGTGAGCGTGCCATGGGCATGCACCACCTCGTAGTTCCAGGTCGGCACCTGGCGATGCGACTCGTGTTTGCTGGGGTACCAGTTCGGTGAAATATAGGCTTCTGCACCGCGAAACACCACCATCACTTGCGTGCCGGTCGGGCAACGCTGCCACAGCGTGTTGGCGCGGGCCACATGCGCCAGCAATGACCCCTGCGTCCCCGCACTGGCATCGAGCTCAAACGGAATGTGCTCGGCATCCAGCCCGGCGCTGCTGTGGTTGACCAGCATACCCAGTGGGTGCTCGCGAATGATGCGGTGCAGTGCTTCGGTTCGGGTTTCGGCAAAGTGAGCGGGGATGTACATGGTGGGCTTTTGAATGGGAAACAGGCGAGAGCAAGATGATCCCAAGGGGGAAGATCGTCACGCCCCACTGGTCCAGGGGTTGATGAGTTCAATGCCGGTATCACTGAAATCCTTCACATTGCGTGTCGCCAGGATGAAGCCTTGGGCGCAAGCAATGGCGGCGATGGCCCCGTCGGCAAAGCTGATAGGGCATCCGGCTGCGCGCGAACGGGTGCTCACCTTGGCAAAGGTGCGCGCTGCGGCCAGGTCAAAAGACAAGACACGGCCATCGAACAGCGGCAATATCCGTTCAATCAGTGCATCATGAAGCTCGGCTTTTCTTCGGCCAGCGGGCAGCTTGTCTGCCCCGGCCAGCAACTCTGCGACGGTGATGGTCGTGAGGTAAAGCGTTTCAGGTAGTTGTGCGTTGAGCCATTGCAGCACGGCCGGGTCAGGCTGTGGTTTCAGGGGTTCTGACACCACGTTGGTGTCGAGGATGATCATTCAAACTCCGCCGCTGCAACCGGTGTTGCGTCGCGCGTCCATTCAAGTTCAACCCCGCCCAGACTTGAGCCAATGGCCGCGAGTGCCGTGCCCAAGCCCAATTTCTGGCGGATGGCGGTATCCAGAATACTGCGAATTTCAGCCTCTGTGCTGCGGCCATGCTGAGCCGCACGCAATTTGATGGCGCGGTGGGTTTCTTCAGAAATTTTGCGGATCGTGACGGATGGCATTGATGGCACTCCTTTACTTTGATATCAAAGATAGCATTTTTTGTATTTGATGTCAAATCAGCCGGCGGCTGAAATGTAGTTAACTACGCCACACCAGCGGGTGTCTGTGAAAATAGCCTTTTTTCACCTTGGCTGTTTGTACCCATGAAATTCTTTATTCGCGCCTTTTTTAGAACCCTGCGCATCGTGCTCGGCCCTTTCATGCAGGTGTGGGAATTTGTGAGCCGGCCCAAAGGCATGGTGCGCGCGCCCGAACTGCAGCAAGCCGTCAATCAGCAGTGCCAGAGTTTGGTGCTGTACCAATTCACCACCTGTCCGTTTTGCATCAAGGTGCGCCAGGAAATGCGGCGCCTGTCCCTGCCTATTGAGCGCCGCGATGCGCAGCACCACCTGCAAAACCGTGACGAACTGCTTCAGGGCGCCGGCACCGTCAAGGTGCCCTGCCTCAAGATCACCGACGCCAATGGCCAAAGCCAGTGGCTGTTTGAGTCTGGTGCCATCATCAGTTACCTGCAGGGGCGCTTTCACGGTCCCGCAGAAAATCCATGAGGCTGTCCAGGGCGTTGTTCACGATGTCCGTGACCGGGTTGTCCGGCAGCAGGGGTTCTGGTGGCGGCGCTGGCCGGGGGCGCGGGATGTCGAATTCGACTTGCGGGTCCAGCCAGCGGTTGCGAAACGCCCGCTGAAACACCTCACCCACCATGGGCAAGGCGCTGCGCGCGCCCTGGCCCCACGAGCCCATGGTGACGCTGTTGTCGTTGAAGCCGACGCGGGCCCCGGCCACCAGCTGCGGGTTCATCATGATGAACCAGCCGTCGGTGTTGTCCTGGGTGGTACCGGTCTTGCCGGCCACATCGGCCTGGATGCCATAGCGGTAGCGAATGGCTGAACCCGTGCCTTCGTCAATCACACCGCGCATCACATCCACCAGGGTCAGCGCCTGTGCGCGGGGCATGGCTGGTTTGCTTTCGGCAAGCGAAGCAAACTGCTCCAGCACCTGGCCGTTGCGGTCTTCCACGCGCAGTACCAGGCTGGGCGCAAAGTAGCTGCCGCCGTTGGCCAGCGTGCCGTAAGCGGTGACCATCTCAAGCAGCGTGACCGGGCTGGTTCCCAGTGCCAGCGAGGGCACCAGGTCGAGCTTGCTCTGGCGCACACCCATGGCCTGTGCCAACGCGCCGACGCGCTCAGCACCTACTTTTTGCATCAATTGCGCGGTAATGGTGTTTTTGGAATAAGCCAATCCGTTGCGCAGGCTGGTGGGCTGGTAGCTGGGTGGCGTGGCATCGCTGGGGGTCCACACCTCACTGCCCGGCGACGAGATCGCCACCGGTTGGTCCATGAAAGTGTCCGACGGGCTCATGCCCTGCATGAAGGCTGCGCCGTACACAAAAGGTTTGAAGGTCGAGCCGGGTTGGCGCCGCGCCTGGCTCACGTGGTCAAACTGCTCCTGGGCAAAATCACGGCTGCCGACCCAGGCCCGTACCGCGCCATCGCGCGGGTCCAGGGCCAGAAAGCCGGCTTGCAGCACCGCAGGCTCCTGCCCGGCCTTGCGCCTGCCGTCGGCCAGGGTTTGCAGGTACGTCAGTTGCCGCGTCACGGCTTGGTTGGCTGCCTTCTGCAGCCGGGCGTCCAGCGTGGTGTAGATCCGCAGACCGTCGGACTGCAGGTCAATATCACGGCGGTCAGCCCAGTCAATCAGCCATTTGCGCAGGTACTGGGCCACATGCGGTGCCGGCCCCTGGGCTTCAACCTGGCGTTCAAAGTCGAGTTTAAGGGGCCGCCTGGACAGGGTCTTGACCCGGGCCGAGTCCAGCTTGCCGTTTTTGGCCATCTGCTCCAGCACCAGGTTACGTCGTTGTTTGGCGCGCTCGGGGTTTTGCACCGGGTTGTAATAGCTCGTGCCCTTGAGCATGCCGATCAGCGTGGCGCTTTCCAGCACGTCGAGCTGGTCAGCCGAGGTGCCAAAGTAGGTGCGCGCCGCCATCTCGATGCCGAAGGCGTTGTACAGAAAAGGCACGGTGTTGAGGTAGGTCTCCAGAATTTCGTCTTTGGAATACACGGCCTCGATCTTCAGTGCCGTGATGGCTTCCTTGAGCTTGCGCGTCAAGGTGGCGGCACGGCCAATTTCTTCGGGGAACAGGTTGCGCGCCAACTGCTGCGTCAGGGTGGAACCCCCCTGCAATTCGCCTGACAAGGTGCTGAGCGCTGCGCCCGCCAACCGGCGCAAGTCAATGCCGTGGTGCTCGTAGAAACGGCGGTCTTCGGTGGCGATCAGGGCGTTCACCACGTGCGGTGAGATCTGGTCCAGCTTGACCCACTGGCGGTTGACGCGCTTGTATTCGGCCAGCACGCTACCGTCCAGGGCCAGCAACACCGACGGCGCTTCTGATTTGGCTTTGCGCAGGTCGCCAATGCCGGGCGTAAACGGAATCAGCAGCAGCACATAAAGCAGTAGCAGCGCGGGCAAGGCCAAGGCCGCTCGCACCGGGTATTGCCTGATGGCGGCCATCAGGCGATGGAATTGCGCCAGCGTGAACGTGGTGGCGCTTTGGAGGGCGGGAATCATGCGCGGAGTTTAAGGCAGGCACTCACCAACTCAAGTTAAACGATACTAGGCTTTTGGAACAGGACCCAACCATGTCAAGCCCGCCCAGACCGTCCTTGCCGCAAGGCCTTGCAAGTGCCAGAAAAATTGCCGAGTTGCGTTTTCAAAAGCTGTTTGAAGACGTTGACGCCATGTCCATCCAGGGTTACCTGGCCGATGGCACGGTGGTCTATTGGAACCGTGCCTCGGAAATCATTTATGGCTACAGCGCGGCTGAAGCCATGGACGGCAATCTGCTCGACCTGATCATTCCGAATGACATCCGCAGCCAGGTGGAGGGTGCCGTGCGCTGGATGTTCGAGCACGGCCAAGGCATCCCGCCGAGCCGCATGAATCTGCGCCACAAGCTGGGCCATGGGGTGCCGGTTTATTCCAGCCACACCGTCGTCAGCGTGGCCGGACAGTCGCCCGTGCTCTTCTGCATGGACGTCGACATGAGCGCCCTGGCCAAGGCAGAACAAGAGTTGCGCATAGCGGCCACTGCCTTTGATTCCCAACAGGGCATGATGATCACCGACCGGCTGGGTGTGATCCTGCGTGTTAATCCTTCCTTTACCCAAGCGACCGGCTACACCGAGGCCGAGGCGGTGGGGCATTCACCCAGGCTCCTGAGCTCGGAGCGGCATTCGTCCGAGTTCTGGGCATCCATGTGGCAATCGCTGCACACCCAGGGTTCGTGGCAAGGCGAAGTCTGGAACAAGCGCAAAAACGGTGACATTTATGCCGATTGGGTGATGATCAACGCGGTGCGCGATGCCGAGGGCACCGTCACCCATTTCGTCGGCACGCTGACCGACATCAGCCAGCGCAAGGCGGCTGAGGGCAAGATCATCCGGCTCGCTTTTTACGATCCA
>JAQSDS010000463.1 GCA_029946045.1 Rhodoferax sp. | reverse complement strand
CTTGGGCAACAGCGAATGCATTTCCACAAAACTCTTGACGGCCGTGTACAAGCCATCGCGCAAGCCCGACTCGTGGGTGCCACCGGCCGGGGTCGGGATCAGGTTGACATAACTCTCACGCACCGGCTGGCCGTCTTCGGTAAAAGCCACGCACCAGGCTGCGCCCTCGCCTTCGGCAAAACTGTCATGCTGGGCATCGGCAAAACCCTCACCTTCAAACAGCGGAATGACGGGCTCACCGGTCAGGGTTTGCGTCAAATAATCGCGCAGACCGCCCTTGAACAGCCAGGTCTGGGTCTCTTTGGTTTTTTCTTGTACCAAGGTCACCGTCACGCCTGGCATCAGCACCGCTTTGCTGCGCAGCAGGTGCTCCAGATGCGCCATGGGCAAGACCATCGACTCAAAATATTTGCCGTCAGGCCAGACCCGCACCGTGGTGCCCGATTTGCGGTCGCCCTCGCCGGCCGGGCGCACGCTCAGGGGCTCAATCACGTCGCCACCAGCAAACACCAGGTGAGCCACCTGGCCCTCGCGGTAAGTGGTGACTTCCAGTTTGAGCGACAAGGCGTTGGTCACACTCACACCGACGCCGTGCAAACCACCGGAAAAACTGTAGGCACCGCCCTTACCCTTGTCGAACTTGCCACCGGCGTGCAACTGGGTAAACACCAGTTCGATCACCGGTGCGTGCTCGGTGGGGTGCATACCGAACGGGATGCCACGGCCATCGTCTTCCACCGTGATCGAGCCGTCGGCATGGACGATGGTTTTGATCTTCTTGCCGTGCCCGGCCAGCGCTTCGTCGGCGGCGTTGTCGAGCACTTCTTGAATGACGTGCATCGGGCTGTCGGTGCGGGTGTACATGCCCGGACGCTGCTTGACCGGCTCCAGCCCTTTCAGGACACGGATCGAGTTCTCGGAATATTCGGGGGGGGTGTTGGAGGGTTTGGTGGCCATAGCGGCGCATTGTAATCAGGCAGTTTCAAAAAGACTGTATGAATACCCAGCCCCTCAGCGCCAGACGGGCAGGAGGTAACATCGACATGTCAGGGTAAACCCTGATCTTGCTTTGTTTTTTTCATTTGATACACAGACCTTGACCATGAAGCTCACTCAAAACCATTCCGTTTCTCTTCGTCTCACCACCGTTGCCGTGCTGGCACTCACGGCTACCCTCGCCACTGCTCAGGACGTCCAGACGGTGCGCATCGCCCACGCCGGCCCCACCTCGGGCGGCATTGCCCACATCGGCAAAGATACCGAAAACGGTGTGCGCATGGCCATCGACGAGATCAACACCCAAGTGATCGTCATTGGTGGCAAAAAGATCAAGTTCGAGCTGGTTGCCGAAGATGACGCGGGCGAACCGCGCCAAGCCACCGCCGTGGCGCAAAAGCTGTGTGACTCCAAAGTCGCTGGCGTGGTGGGCCACCTGCAGTCGGGTACCACCATCCCGGCTTCTTCGATCTACAACAAGTGCGATTTGCCGCACATCACGGTAGCGGCCACCAATCCTGACGTGACCAAGCGCGGCTACGCCACGACCTTCCGCCTGATTGCCGACGACAACGCCTTGGGTGCAGCGCTGGCCGTGCATGCCAACAACAAGCTCAAACTCAAAACGGTTGCCGTGATTGATGACCGCACGGCCTACGGGCAAGGCTTGGCCAACGTCTTCAAGGCCACGGCAAAACAAAAGGGCATGCAGGTGCTGGCCGAAGAGTTCACCACCGACAAGGCGACCGACTTCATGGCCATCCTGACCAACATCAAGAGCAAAAAGCCAGATGCGATCTTTTACGGCGGTCTCGACTCCCAGGCCGGCCCCATGCTGCGCCAGATGGACCAGTTGGGCATGACCAGTGTGAAATTCTTCGGTGGTGACGGCATGTGCACGGAGAAGCTGGGCGAGTTGTCCAGCAAGGCAGCCGCACTGAAAAACGTGACCTGCGCTACGGGCGGTGCATCGGTAGAAAAAATGCAGGGTGGTAGCGCCTGGAAGAAGAAATACGACGCCCGCTTCCCGGGCCAGTTCCAGATTTACAGCCCCTATGCCTACGATGCGACCTTCGTTTTGGTCGATGCCATGAAACGCGCCAAGTCGGTCGACCCCGTGGTCTATGTCCCGTTTATTGGAAAGACCAAATTCAAGGGCATCACCGCCGACATCGCCTTCACTGCCAAAGGTGAGCTCACCGTACCCGCTGTCACGCTCTATTCCTACAAGAACAATGTGCGCGCTGAAATGAACTGAGGTGGCAGCGCCACACGGGGCTGTGCTGGCACAAGTTCGGTATAGTTAACGCATGCCGAATGCTGCCAAAAAACTCTCCATGAACCAGGTGCTGGCGTGCGGTGCCGCGATCGTCACGCTGTCCATGGGCATCCGTCATGGCTTCGGCTTGTGGCTGCAGCCCATGACGCAAGAACTGAACTGGGGTCGCGAAACCTTTGCCTTTGCGCTCGCCATTCAAAACCTGGTGTGGGGCGTTACCGGTATTTTTGCCGGCATGCTGGCTGACCGCTTTGGTGCTTTTCGCGTTCTATTGGGCGGTTCCTTGCTGTACGCCTTGGGGCTGGCGGGCATGGCTTATGCCACCACGACACTGCTGCTTTCACTGAGCGCAGGCGTGCTGATTGGCATGGCCCAGTCCGGCACCACCTACGCCGTCATTTATGGCGTGATTGGCCGCAACATCAACGCCAGCAAACGCTCCTGGGCCATGGGAGTCGCCGCTGCGGCGGGCTCTTTTGGCCAGTTCCTGATGGTGCCAACCGAAGGTTTTTTGATTGACAGCCTGGGCTGGCAGCAGGCGCTGGTGGCGCTCGCCCTGGCCGCGCTCTTGATCATGCCCCTGGCCTGGGGCTTGCGCGAGCCGAACTTCAGGAGCGGCGCCGGGCATTTTCGCGAGCAGTCCATCATGCAGGCGCTGCGCGAGGCCCTTCACTACCGCAGCTTCCAGTTACTGATGGCAGGTTATTTTGTCTGTGGCTTCCAGGTGGTGTTCATCGGCGTGCACATGCCAAGCTACCTGAAAGACCAGGGACTTGCAGCCAACGTGGCCAGCATCTCACTGGCGCTGATTGGCTTGTTCAATGTGTTTGGCACCTACGCCGCGGGCGTGCTCGGCCAGCACATGCAGAAAAAAAACATCCTGGCCTTCATTTACTTTTCTCGCGCAGTCTTCATCAGCATCTTCTTGCTGGTACCGCTGTCACCCATGAGCGTCTACGTGTTTTCTGCGGTGATGGGGTTGTTATGGCTCTCTACCGTGCCACTGACGACCGCCACCGTGGCGGAGATTTTTGGCGTGGCGCATTTGTCGATGCTCGGCGGCTTTGTCTTTTTGAGCCACCAGATCGGCTCCTTCATGGGGGTCTGGCTGGGCGGATATCTGTTTGACCGCACCGGCAGTTATGACATCGTCTGGTACATCGCGATTGCGCTGGGGTTACTGGCGGCGCTGGTCAATTTGCCCATCAAGGAAGCCAGCATATTGCGCACACCCATGCCCCAGAGGGCCTGATGCCATGAAGCCAGTGCACAAAACCCTGATCTACACCGGCTTGGCTGTGGCGCTGGGGCTGGTGTTTGCCATGTACACCCGGCCCGACTTTGTCATGACGCTGGCCAACCAGGTGTGGGCTTGTTTTTAGTGCCTGATCACCACATGAGCGAGCCCTCCGGCTGGGTGCAACGCTGGCAGCATGTGATGCCAGAGGGTGCACGGGTACTGGACGTCGCTTGCGGCTCGGGGCGCCACATGGCGTGGCTGGCGCAACGGGGCTGTCATTGCACGGGCATTGACCGCTCGGCAGAAGCACTGGCAGCAGCCCGTCGCTACGGCCATACGGTGCTGGCAGACATTGAAAACGCCCCCTGGCCCCTGATGGACAACGGTCTGCCGCAAGCATTTGACGTGGTGCTGGTGAGCAACTACTTGTGGCGAGCGCTGTTTCCGGTGCTGCTGCAAAGCCTGGTGCCCGGTGGCTTGCTGCTGTATGAAACATTTGCACAAGGCAACGAGTCCGTAGGCAAACCGTCTCGGCCTGATTTTTTGCTGCAACAAGGTGAATTGCTGCAGTTGTGCCAGAGCCTTCGCATCGTGGCTTTTGAAGAGGGTTATCTGCCCAACCCTGAGCGCTTTGTGCAACGCATTGCCGCTTTCAGACCGCTACACGGCTTTGACGCGGCCCAAGCGCCCGTGCGCTACCCGCTCTCGCTAAAATGACACCTTAATCCAATTACGACAAGACGAGATGCCACACTCCAAGCCCCAACTTACAGGCAGCATTGTTGCCCTGGTCACCCCCATGCACCCTGATGGCAGCGTGGACTACCCGGCGCTGCGCAAACTCATTGACTGGCACATTGCCGAGGGAACGGATTGCGTTGGTGTGGTCGGCACCACTGGCGAATCACCCACCGTCAGCGTCGACGAACACCGCGAAATCATCCGGGTGGCTGTAGAACAGGCGAACAAGCGGGTGCCCATCATGGCGGGTTGCGGTTCCAACTGCACCGCCGAGGCCATTGAACTGGCCAAATTTGCCAAAAAAGTGGGTGCCGATTCACAGTTGCAAGTGGTGCCTTACTACAACAAGCCGACCCAGGAAGGCCAGTACCAACACTTCAAGGCCATTGCCGAAGCAGTCGATCTGCCCATGGTGCTGTACAACGTGCCCGGCCGCTCGGTGGCCGACATGGCCCTTGAAACCGTGCTGCGCTTGGCTCAGGTGCCCGGCATTACGGGCATCAAGGAAGCCACCGGCAATATCGACCGTGCCCAATGGCTGATTCGCGAAGTTCCCAAGCACTTTGCCGTTTATTCGGGTGACGACCCCACTGCCGTAGCGTTGATGCTGTGCGGTGGTCACGGCAACATCAGCGTCACGGCCAATGTGGCGCCACGCCTGATGCACGAATTGTGCGTGGCCGCCATCGCTGGCGATGTCAAGCGCGCCATGGAAATTCAGTTCAAGCTGATGCCGCTGCATAAAAACCTGTTTATCGAAGCCAATCCCATTCCAGTGAAATGGGCCGTGGCGCGCATGAACCTGTGTGGTGGCACCATGCGCCTGCCCATGACGGACCTGACGCCAGCCAACGTGCCGGTGGTGGAAGCCGCCCTGCGGGAAGTTGGCCTGATCTAAAGCCAGGCTGAACCATTTTTTTACTCGCTGATCCGATCTTTGACCCGAAGGAACTTTTGTGAACCCTATTTCCAGACTTGCAATTCTTGGCCTGACCCTGACACTGGGCGCCTGCTCGGTGCTGGAAACCGACAAGGTGGACTACAAAAGCGCCGGCAAGGCGCCGTCGCTCGAAGTGCCACCCGACCTGACCCAGTTGTCGCGCGAAACCCGTTATGCCGTTCCCGGTGCTGCGGTCACCGCCTCGAGCTTTCAAATAGGTCAGGTGGCTACTCAGGCAACGCCCACAGCGGCCAACGCCATCGGTGATGTGCGCATTGAGCGTGTCGGTGCCCAGCGCTGGCTGGTGATCAGCCGTCCGGCTGACAAGTTGTGGGATCCGGTCAAGGATTTCTGGATCGAGAACGGCTTTTTGCTGGTGATGGATCAGGCCAACCTGGGCATCATGGAAACCGACTGGGCAGAAAACCGGGCCAAAATTCCACAGGACATCATCCGCAGCACCATTGGCAAGGTCTTTGAGTCGCTGTATTCCACGGGCGAACGTGACAAATTCCGCACCCGCCTGGAACGCAACCCCAATGGTGGAACTGACATTTTCATCAGTCACCGTGGCATGGTCGAGGTCTATAACAGCACGGCCAAAGACCAGACCGTGTGGCAACCCCGCGCCGCCGACCCCGAACTGGAGGCCGAATTCTTGCGCCGCCTGATGGTCAAGCTCGGCATTTCCGAAGAGCAATCGAAAGTCCTGGTCGCCGCCGGACCGGTGAGCCAAGCCGCGCGAATTGACACGGTCAACGGCCAGTCGGTGGTACGCCTTGATGATGAATTTGACCGCGCCTGGCGCCGTGTAGGCCTGGCGCTGGACCGCACCAATTTCACGGTAGAAGATCGCGACCGCAGCAAGGGCATCTACTTTGTCCGCTACGTGGCACCCAACGCAGAGAAAGCTGACCCCGGCTTCTTTGGCAAGCTCTTCGGCTCAGCCAAACCCGACAGTGCACCGCAAAAGTTCAAGATTTCGGTGCTGAGCCAGGGTAAGGCGAGTACCGTGTCAGTGCAAAACGCCGATGGCAGCACGGCTGCAGCGGCAGACGCACAGCGCATTGTCAAGGTGCTGGCCGACGACCTCAAGTAAGAAAGTGGGTGAACTCTGACACTGCCACGCGCGGTGTGTGGAAGCTGTTGACTGTTTGCGCTTCGTCCGCGTAGCCCAGCGACATACCGCACACCAACATGTCGTCAGGTCCGGCGCCAATGTGCGGCAGGATGATGCTGGAAAAACCGTTCCAGGCCGCCTGCGGACAGGTGTGCAAACCACGGGCGCGCGCGGCCACCATGATGCTCTGCAAAAACATGCCGTAGTCAAGCAAGGAGCCACGCCCCATGACCCGGTCAATGGTGAACATCAACCCTACCGGCGCATCAAAAAACCGGTAGTTGCGCTGGTGTTGCGCGTGCATCTTGTCCTTGTCACCTTTGCCAATACCGAGCAAGTTGTACAGGCCCCAGCCATTCTCACGCCGCCGGTCAATGTAGGGACTGACCCACTTTTCAGGGTAGTAATCGTATTCTTCACGGTATTGGGCTGCCAGTGCCGGGTCGGCGCGTAGCGCATCGTGGGCGGCACACACCTTGTCCACCAGGCTGTCACGGCTGTTGCCCTGCAGCACGTAAACCTTCCAGGGCTGGGTGTTGGTGCCCGACGGCGCGCGGCTTGCCACCTGCAGCATGTCATGCAGGGTCTGGTGCGGCACGGCTTGCTGGGTAAAGGCCCGGCTCGACATGCGCGAGGTGATGGCGGTATCGACCGTGGCAACATGCAGGTCGGAGTCAGGCAATTTTTCAGTCATCAAAGGAGTTTCTCCAGAACAGATAGTGTGAGCAGGCGTGCTATTTTCGCTCCTTGAGCAGGTCGCGCAAACGCTTGGGTGCGGGCACCAGCGGCGTGCGACTGCGCGTCCAGGCGCCCTGGTCAGAAGGCGACAGGGCGCGGCCCCGGCTCATGAACCACGACGCCAGCTTGTACAGCCCGGTGCGGCCATACACCTGAGCCCAGACGTTCCAGACCGCAGTGCTGGCCACGGTGCGCCCGGCGCCGCTACCGCGCAGCGTGGCATCTTCGCTTTCCGGCTTGGCTTGCGATTCGTTGCGCAAGCGCACCAGGATGTCGGTGATCGGAATTTTGACCGGGCACACTTCGACACAGGCACCACACAAAGTGGAGGCAAAAGCCAGTGGGTAGGTGGCATCCAGGCCCAGCATATGCGGTGAGATGATGGCACCAATGGGCCCCGGGTAAGTGGTGCCGTAGGCGTGGCCGCCAATGCGGGCATACACCGGACAGTGGTTCATGCAGGCGCCGCAGCGGATGCACTTGAGGGTCTCGCGCAGTTCTTCATCGGCATAGGCCTGGGTGCGGCCGTTGTCGAGCAGGATCAGGTGCACTTCTTCGGGGCCGTCCTTTTCATCGGGCTTGCGCGGGCCGCTGATCAGGTTGAAATAAGTGGTCACCGCCTGCCCCGTGGCCGAGCGCGACAGCAGGCTGTAAAGCGGTGGCACGTGTTCGAGCTTTTCGACCACTTTCTCAATGCCGGTGATGGCAATGTGCACCTTGGGCACGGTGGTGCACATGCGGCCGTTGCCTTCGTTTTCCACCAGGCACAGGGTACCGGTCTCGGCCACACAGAAGTTCACCCCTGACAAGCCGATGTCGGCATCGGCAAACTTGCGCCGCAGCACCTTGCGGCCAATACGGATCAGCGCATCCACGTCTTCGGTGTAGGCCACGCCGGGGATTTCCTTGGCAAACAGTTCAGCAATGGCCTGCTTGGTCTTGTGGATGGCCGGCATGATGATGTGCGACGGCGCCTCGCCGGCCAACTGCACGATGTACTCGCCCATGTCGGATTCCAGCGCCTCGATACCAGCCGCTTCCATGGCGTGGTTGAAACCCACCTCTTCGCTCACCATCGACTTGCCCTTGATGACGCGCTTGGCGCCCACGCGGCGGGCAATGCCCAGCGCAATGGCATTGGCCTCATCGGGGTTCTGCGCCCAGTGCACCTGGATGCCATTGGCGGTGAGTTGGGCCTCCAGCTGTTCCAGCAAACGTGGCAGGTTGGCCAGGCTGTAACGGCGGATCTGTGAGCCGAGTTCACGCAGCCCTTGCAACTCGTCCTGGTCCGGGAACTGGGACCGACGCTTGGCCTGCAAAAAGTCCATGGCACCGCGAAAATTCTTGCGCTGCCCCGGATCATTGAGCACGTCACGGCTACGCTCCTTGAAGTCTTCCATCGGGTGGATTTTGATGACCTGGCTCATGCAGCTGCTCCTGAGGTGACGGGGTCGGCGTGGCGCAACAGCACCACCAGTTCACGCGGGCCGTGGGCACCGTAGGCCAGCGTTTGCTGAATGTCGGCGGTCTTGGACGGGCCGCAAATCAACAGCGCATTGGTCGGCAGGCTGTCTTTCCAGCCCTCGGCAGTCATGGCCGAATAAAAATCAGAGTGGATGGTGGCCACGTCCAGCAGCACAAAGTGCACCGAGGGCACCAGCGACATCAGCCGGGGCTCGGCTGGCGTGGGCCACACAATCAGGCTACCCACTTCGGCAATGGCACTTTTGGCCAGGGTGAGGGAGGCATCCACCTCGTCAAACAACACATCGCGCCAGCTGTCAATGGACTCGACGTAACGCTTGAGTTCAAGCCCAACAGGCTGGCGCGTTTCCAGTGCAGCGCCGTGCGGGGTGTCGCTGCCGATGAGCAAATTGCGCAAGCCCTTCGCCTTGACCAGACGCAACAAGAGTTCGGGCCAATCGGTGGCGGTGGTGTCATGCACCTCGGTTTTGACGGCCTCCAGCGCAGCACGCAAGCGACTGACACGCTGCGCACTGTCCTCGTGGCGCTGATGCGCGTTGAACCAGGCGCTGACATCGGGCAGCGGCACGGGCGCAGGCGTGGCCGGGGCACGCAGACGCGCCAGAATGCTGCTGCGCGCGTTGGCCTCGGCGGCAGCGGTGGGGTTGGGGCTGGCACTCATGCGGCGTCTCCCGTGCTGATTTGTTCGGTCGTGCGGCGCCACAAAAAGTTCGCAAGATGCTCACCCGGCAAGGTGGCTTGGGGCAAACCCGCCAACTCATCCTGTTTGGCAGCGCGGCCGGTGATATTGAGCAGGCAGCCGCAGTCGGCACTGACCACAGACGCGGCTCCGGTGTCGCGGATGGCAGCCACCTTGTCGTTGACGATGGCCTCAGAAATGTCGGGGTAACGCATCGCAAAGGTGCCACCAAAACCGCAGCACTCTTCAATGCGCGCCTGCACCACCACCTTCACCTGCGCCATGCTCTCAAGCAAGGCCACGCTGGTTTCATGTGCACCCATTTCACGGCGCGCATGGCATGAGGTGTGCAGCGCGACAGTGCAAGGCGGGCCCAGGTCGGGTCGGCTGAAATTGACCACATGCACCAGGAATTCACTGAGTTCATAAACCCGCTCCGACAAGTCCACGGCCTTGGCATGCAACACCGGGTCGTCAGCAAAGAGGTGCGGGTAATGCTTGCGGATCATGCCGCCGCACGAGCCTGACGGAATCACCACCGGCCAGGGCTCGACAAACAGGTTCAATTGCTGCAAGGCCACGGCGCGTGCCTCATCTGGGAAACCGCTGCTGTGGGCAGGCTGACCACAGCAGGTTTGCTGCTCCAGAAAATGCACCCGGATGCCTTCGCGCTCCAGCAAGTTCACCGTATCCAGCCCGGCCTCAGGTGTGAATTGATCTATCAGGCAGGTGGCAAACAGGTACACATCGGTCGGTTTTTCCGGGTAAGTTCGCGCTTCAAAAGTGGGCAATGCCATGAATCATGTCTCCTTGTTATCGCACGCGTTCAGGGTGCAGAGTTTGATTGTGAAACATTTAGCCAGATTATTCTTGTGATATTCGCACCGGCAGGTTTTCAATAATTTCAAAGCCTGCGTCAGTCGCTGCCCCAGCGTTGCGCGTAGGACAGAGCCACGCAAAAAGTGCGGCGTTGAATCTGGACAGTTTCTTCAATCTGCTTGCCATAGCCCCCCGCCATGACAAACGCAACTGGTGTGCGGCGCTGCCAACACCAGTCAAACACGCGCCGGTCGCGCGCTTCCAGCCCGTCCGGGGTCAGGGCCAGGCGCCCCAGGCGGTCGCCCGCGTAGGGGTCGGCCCCGGCCAAATACAGCACCAGACCGGGCTCAAAGCGCTGGCTTAGCTCAAGCAGTGCCAACTCCAATGCGACCAGGTAATCCGCATCCTGACAACCGTCAGGCAGCGCCACATCCAGGTCGCTGGCCTCCTTGCGAAACGGAAAGTTCTTGTCGCCATGCAGCGACAGCGTGAACACACTGTCGTCATTCTGAAAGATATGCGCTGTGCCATTGCCTTGATGCACGTCCAGGTCGATCACTGCCACCTTCAAGGGCTGACGATGTTGTCGTTGCCACTCGGACTGCGCCAGCCGGGCAGCCACCGCGACATCATTGAAGACGCAAAAACCACCCCCTTTGTCGGCGTAGGCGTGGTGCGTTCCACCCGCCAGGTTGGCCGCCACACCGCCATGCAGTGCCGCGCGCACTGCCGCCACCGTGGCGCCTACCGAGCGCCGTGCCCGTTCCACCATGAATTCGCTACAGGGAAAGCCAATCTCGCGCATGGCCTTGGCGCTGATCTGCCCGCTCACCAGGCTTTCGATGTAATCAGGTGTGTGCACCAACGCAAGTTGGCCGTCGCTGGCGATGGGCGCCTCCACCAAGGCCACCGAGGGCAAGGCCTGCGCAATGACTTCACGCAACATGGCGTATTTGGCCATCGGAAAGCGATGTCCCGCGGGCAAGGGCAAAACGAAATGATCGGAGTAAAAAGCTTGCATGGCACTATTTTGTCCTCGCGCAGCGACGTGCGCTGACCCCAACTAACTTGAGACCTTGCGGGTCAGACCACTCGCGCAGCGACCCCGAC
>JAQSDS010000462.1 GCA_029946045.1 Rhodoferax sp. | reverse complement strand
GGACCACGCTGCCTGTATGCCACCAACCATTGTCGCGCCGAGCGCCCCGACCTGCGTGAATGGCAAAGTGGCATGGTGCGCTGCCACTATCCATTGGAGCCATTGTCGGGTGCGTCCTTGACGGCGCCGCTGCAAGGGGCAACCCTATGACCCAGAGCACAGCCATGCCCACCGTGGCGCCCGTGGTGGTGGCGCGTGACCTGAAACAGGTCTACAAGATCAGCCGTGGCTTCCTGCACCCGGCCGACCACCTGCAAGCTGTTGGCGGGGTCTCGTTTACCGTGCAGGCAGGCAAGACGCTGGCAGTGGTGGGCGAATCCGGTTGCGGCAAGTCCACCCTGGCACGCATGGTGGCGCTCATTGAAACGCCGACTTCCGGCGAACTGTCGCTGGGCGATGTCGACGTGGTCAAAGCCAGCCCGCAGCAGCGCCATGCCTTGCGCCGCACCGTGCAGCTGGTGTTTCAGAATCCGTTTGGCTCGCTCAATCCGCGTAAAAAAATTGGTGCCATCCTGGAGTCGCCGCTGGAAATCAACACCGACCTGGATGCCAAATCACGCGCTGAGCAGGCCCGTGCCATGCTGGCGCTGGTGGGTTTGCGCCCCGAACATTACGACCGCTATCCGCACATGTTTTCGGGTGGGCAGCGCCAGCGCATCGCCATTGCGCGCGCCCTCATGCTCAAGCCGGCCCTGATCGTGGCCGACGAACCCGTGTCGGCGCTCGACGTATCTATTCAAGCCCAGGTGCTCAACCTGCTGGCCGACCTGCAACAAGAGCTGGGCCTGGCCTACCTGTTCATTTCGCACGACCTGGGCGTGGTGCGCCACATTGCCCACGATGTGCTGGTCATGTACCTCGGTCATGCCGTTGAGCAGGGCGATAAAAAGACCCTGTTTAGCCAGCCATTGCATCCCTACACCCAGGCCTTGCTGGCTTCCACACCTGGTATTGTGGGTAGCGGTGCGCTTAAAAATCGCATTGTGCTGAGCGGCGAACTCCCCTCGCCGCTCAACCCACCCCGTGGCTGTGTTTTTTCAACCCGCTGCCCGCATGTGACGGCGCAGTGCCACAATGAGCGTCCACTGTTGCGCACGCTGGCTGGCAGGCAAGTGGCCTGTCATCTGGCGGAACAATTTGTTGACCCCGTTTAACCATCCCGCTGCCCGGCAGCATTCACCCGTAGGAGCCAAGACCATGACTGTTCTCAAACCAAATAGCACCTTCAAGCTCAAGCGAACCGCGCTCTGCGCTCTGGCTGTTCCCCTGTTACTGGTCGGCGCACAAGTCGGTGCCAAAACCCTGGTGTACTGCTCGGAAGGCAGCCCCGAAAACTTTGCCCCCAGCATCAACACCACCGGCACCTCCTTTGATGCCAGCGAACAGATTTACGACAACCTGGTCGATTTCGAGCGCGGCGGCACCAAGGTCGTGCCGGGTCTGGCTGAAAAGTGGGAAGTATCCAAAGACGGTCTGGAATACACCTTTCACCTGCGCAAAGGCGTGAAGTGGCAGTCCAACAAAAACTTCAAACCCTCGCGCGACATGAACGCCGACGACATCCTGTTCATGTTTGAGCGTCAGTGGAAGGAAAACGACCCCTACTTCAAGGTCACCAGTTCCAACCACGCCTATTTTGGCGACATGGGCATGCCCAAGTTGCTCAAGTCGGTAGACAAGCTTGACGAGCACACCATCAAGATCGTTTTGAACGCCCCTGAGGCACCGTTCCTGTCGAACCTGGCCATGCAATATGCGGGTGTCCAGTCCAAGGAATACGCCATTGCCATGCTCAAGGCCGGCACCCCTGAAAAGCTGGACCAGGAACCCGTGGGTACCGGTCCGTTCATGCTGGTCCAATACCAGAAAGACGCCATCATCCGCTACAAGGCGTTCCCGCAGTACTGGGCTGGCAAAGCCAAGATCGACGACCTGATCTTCTCGATCACACCCGATGCGTCGGTGCGCTGGGCCAAGCTGCAAAAGGGCGAGTGCCATGTCATGCCCTACCCCAACCCGGCTGACCTGCCCGCCATCCGCAAAGACCCCAATGTGGTGGTGATGGAGCAACCCGGCTTGAACATCGGCTACCTGGCCTACAACACCACCAAGAAACCGTTTGACGACGTGCGCGTGCGCAAGGCTGTGAACATGGCCATCAACAAGAAAGCTATTGTCGATGCCGTCTACCTGGGCACCGGTGTACCCGCCACCAACCCGATTCCACCCACCCAATGGTCCTACAACAAGGCCATCAAGGACGACGCTTTCAACCCCGAAGAAGCCAAGAAATTGCTGGCAGCTGCCGGCTTGAAAGACGGCTTTGCCACCGACCTGTGGGCCATGCCGGTGCAGCGCCCGTACAACCCCAACGCCAAGCGCATCGCCGAGCTGATGCAGGCGGACCTGGCCAAGGTGGGTATCAAGGCCGAAATCAAGAGCTTTGAGTGGGGCGAGTACCGCAAGCGCATGCAGAACGGTGAGCACCAGATGGGCATGCTGGGCTGGACCGGCGACAACGGCGATCCGGACAACTTCCTGAACACCTTGCTGGGTTGCAGCGCGGCCAAGAACAACGGCTCGAACGTGGCCAAGTTCTGTTATCAGCCGTTTGAAGACCTGGTGCAAAAAGCCAAGGTCGTTTCCAATCCGGCTGAGCGCGCCAAGCTCTATGAAAAAGCCCAGGTGATCTTCAAGGAGCAGGCACCCTGGTTCACTATTGCACACGCCGTGCAGATCAAACCGGTGCGCAAGGAAGTCATCGGCTTCAAGCTGAGCCCGTTTGGCCGCCACAGCTTCTACGGTGTGGACATGGCCAACTAAGGCATCACCACCTGATCACATCAAGCCGGCGCAAGCCGGCTTTTTCATGAGTGACTTCAATGGGTGCCGTCACCAGGCTCCATGCCCGTGAGCGCCTCATTGCGCCGTAACAGGCTGGCAAACTCGTCCGCAGGCAGCGGACGGCCAAAAAAGTAGCCCTGAATTTCGTCGCAACCCTGAGCGCGCAAATAGTCCAGCTGCGCCCGGGTTTCCACGCCCTCGGCGATGGTCCGAAACCCCAGTCCATGAGCCATGTGGATGATGGCACCCACAATCGCGCCGTCATTGGCATCGTGCCCCAGGCCGCGAACAAAGGACTGATCAATCTTGAGTTTGTCGATTTGGTATAGCTTGAGGTAACTCATCGATGAATAGCCCGTGCCGAAATCGTCAATCGACAGGGTGACACCCATGGCATGCAGGTTGGCAATTTGCGCCACAGTCACGCTTGAATTCTCCATGGCAATGCGCTCGGTCAATTCCAGCTCGAGCAAGCCGGGTGATAACTGGCTAGCCTGCAGGGCGCCAGCCACCGTATCGCACAAACTGGTCTGAAGAAACTGGAGCGCCGACAAATTGACGGCCACTGGCACCACGGGCAAACCTTCGCGCTGCCAGTTCGCCACCTGCTGCACGGCCGTGCGCAAGACCCAGTCACCAATTTCCAGAATCTGGCCACTGTTTTCTGCAATCGGGATAAAACGCGCTGGTGCTACCAGGCCCCACTCGGGGTGTTGCCACCGGATCAGCGCCTCAGCACCCATGATGCGACCACTTACCGCATCAACCTGGGGCTGGTAGTACAGCAGCAACTCATGCTTGGCAACAGCCTGGCGGAGTTGGTTCTCAATGAGCAGGATTTCCTTGACTTGCCCGTGCATTTGCTCGGCATAGAACCTGTAATTGTCACGACCGGCGAGTTTGGCCTGCTTCAGGGCGGCACCTGCCGACTGGGTCAATTTTTCAAAGTCAGTGCCGTTGTCCGGGCAAACAGCGACCCCGATACTGGCCGTCAGGCGCAGCTCCTGGCCGCTGTCAAGCACCACGGGTGCTTTGATCAGGGCCAACACGCGGCTGGCAATGTGGGCCGCTCCCTGGGCGTCTGTATTGGGAAGCAGCAAAATATATTCATCTGCGCTGTGTCGGCACACTGTGTCGTCGGCCTGCAGGTTTTTGACCAGACGCCCGGCAATGGTGCGCAACACCTGATCACCCACCGGGCGGCCCAGTGAATCGTTGATGTACTGGAAGCGGTCGATATCGACAAACAACATCGCCACATGGCCGTTGGTGCGTCTGGATGTCGCGAGTGCCAGGCTGGTCCGGTCGTACAACAGGTCGCGGTTGGGCAAGTGGGTCAGCTTGTCGTAATGGTCGAGGTAATCAATGCGCTCCTGGTCAGCTTTGCGCTCAGTCAGGTCAGACAGAATGCCGATGTAGCTGGTCAGGCTTCCCGAAGCATCTTTGACGGCACTGATCGACAGCCACTCCGGGTAAATTTCGCCATTTTTCCGCTTGTGCCAAATCTCGCCCTGCCAATAGCCGTGGCGCTGAATATCTTGCCACATGGCCGCGTAAAAGGCATCGTCTTCTCGCCCGGACTGAAGAAATGCAGGTGACTTGCCAAGCACTTCAGCCTCTGCAAAGCCGGTAATTCGGGTAAATGCCGGATTGATCGAAAGAATATGGTTGTGGGCGTCAGTGATCACGATGCCATCGCGGCTGTCGGTAAACATCTGCGCGCTGAGCTGTAACTGCTCCTCGTTTTTTTTACGCTCGGTGATGTCGCGCGCGAGCACAATGAAACGGGGCTCGGACAGCCCGGTGCCATGCTTGCGTGCCACCGACAGCTCAAACCAGCGGCGTTCGTCGCCAATCTGAAGTGCGATCTGCTGGCCCATTGAAAAGCCACTGACATTGGCCTCCTGCATGGCCGCCAGACAAACCGAAGCGGTCTCAACAGGAAGTACGTCAGAAAGCAGTTTCCCCAGAAGGACTTCAGGCCGTACCGCCAACAGGTCCAGGCGCGAGGTACGGTAAGCGTGATAACGCCCATCCAGATCCAGCTCGAACAAAACGTCGGGCAGGGCATCCAGCGTGGCTTCCAGGTCGGCCCGGACGCTGCGCAACTCTTGCGTCATGTCGGTGGCCAGCGCCACAGCGCGCTCGCGTCCTGTGGCCAGCAGCCATGACAACCAGCCCAGCAACAAACTCAAGGCGACCCCCAGAACGACGATCAACTGGTAGTCCTGGCTGTTGCTGAAACGGTTTTCAAATGTCGGTTGCGTGCGAAATACCAGCGTCCAGCGCTTGCCCCCCAGATCGATGGTGCGGGTGGCAGTGAGGTCATTGACAGCGGCGGCTGGACCACCAGAGTCCCCGCCCCTGAAAAGCCGCGCTTCTGGCGCAAGGCTGGTACCGTCAAAAATATCAAAAGCAAGGTCTTGCGGCAGTTGCGGCTTCAGGCCGTTCAACAGCTCACGCAGACGAAAAGGGCCACCGACCCAGCCCAGCAGTGCCGCACGGCGCTGGTCCACGGCATCGCGCTGGGCCGCCCTGGCGTAAATCGGCAGGTACATGACAACGGATGACAACGCGTCTGTCTCGTCTTGTGCCAATTTGACGCGACCGGTCAAGGCCATCGCGCCGCTGTCGCGCGCCAGGTCCAGTGCACCCCGCAAGCCTGGGTTAGACAGCAGGTCAAACCCGAGCGCCTTGACATTGATTCCATCCGAGGGCTCGATCAGGACGATGGGCGCGTACTGCGCGCGATCACCCGTCGGCATGATCTGGTAGTTGGCCATGCCAAGACTTTGCATGTCGGCCAGATGGCGTGACTTTTGTGCCTGTGGCACAAGCACAGCCAGCGAAACCGCCTGCATGCTGGACAGCGATTGCGCCAGCTTGAGCGCCTGGAAATATTGCCGATAGTCGCTTGGCGTGACGTTATCGGAACTCTCGTAGAAGCCTTTGAAACCACGCAGAACCAGTTCGAAATCCTGCAGCCTGCCCTGGATGTCCTGTGTGACCTGAGTGGTTGCTTCCTGAAAAATATGCTGACGCGCTTTTTCTGACTCCCTCTTTTCATTGAGCCAATAGCCAAAGGTGACAACCAGCATGACCAGGGTGACCAGCGGGGCAATCAACTGGGCGGGCTTCCAATGCGTCCCGACCTTTTGACTGATATTTTTTAATGGCATGCCTTGATGCTACAGGCTTTCCAGCCAATGGGAACCAGATGTTCTGCATAACGTAAGCCATGGCTCCTCATCAGGATCTAGGGTTTTCCCTTGGTTTTTTTGATTTTTGTCAAAGAGTTAAGTCAGGATGCTCATCAAAATATACATCACTAGTTCCGAATATTAAAAATAACTTAACGAAAGGTTGCAGATGATGTCCAAATCAAGCCGCATCGCGCTAGCGGTCTGTTTAGCGGGCTGGATGGGGTTCACTGCACTGGGCTCGGCCAACGCTGAAGAACCCAAGTCGGTCAAGCTCAACACCACGGCCGACCACACCAAGTTCAAGGAACTGCAACGCGAGTTTGCCTCCGGGCCAGAGGTCACCAAGGCCTGTCTGAGTTGCCATACCGAAGCTGCAGGCCAGATCCACCGTACCAAACACTGGAAATGGGAATACAAAAACCCGGACACCAACCAGTTGCTGGGCAAGAAAAACGTCGTCAACAACTTCTGCATTTCCATTGCCTCCAACGAAGCCGCCTGCAACAGCTGCCACATTGGTTATGGCTGGAAAGATGCCAGCTTTGACTTCACGTCGGAAGAAAATGTGGACTGTTTGGTCTGCCACGACACCTCAGGCAACTACAAAAAGCCTTCTGGACTGGCCGGCAACGTGGTCACCAAAGATATGGAATTCCCGCCGGGTTCAGGCAAGATTTTGAAGGCCATTGACCTGTCCAAAATTGCCCAGAAAGTTGGCAAGTCCAGCCGCGACACCTGCGGCGGCTGCCACTTCAACGGCGGCGGTGGGGATGGCGTCAAACACGGCGACATGGACAGCTCCTTGGCGGCACCCGAGAAATCGCTGGATGTACACATGGACGCTTCGGGCCTGGACTTTACCTGCGGCACCTGCCACAAGACTTCCAGCCACGATGTCGCTGGCAGCCGCTACACGCCCACAGCCAAGGACGCTGCGGGGGCCTACCTGCGTGGTTCCGCTGTCAGTGCCAACCCTGCCACCTGCGTCTCCTGCCACGGCAACGGCCCACACAAGCAAGATGCCCGCCTGAACCAGCATGCCACCAAACTGGCCTGCCAGACCTGCCACATCCCGGAGTTCGCCCGCGGCGGCATTGCCACCAAGATGAACTGGGACTGGTCTACCGCAGGCCAGCGCGATGAAAAAGGCGAGCACATTGTGCGCAAGGATGCCAAGGGCCACATCACCTATGAGTCGCGCAAGGGTGACTTCATCATGGCCGAGAACGTCAAGCCCACCTATGTGTGGTTCAACGGCCAGGTCAACTACACCCTGAAGACCGACAAGCTGGATGTGAACGCAGACGTCACACACATCAACACGCTGGGCGGCAGTCCGACCGACGGCAAGTCAATGATCTGGCCAGTCAAGCGCTTTGGCGGTAAGCAGCCCTATGACACCGTCAACATGACGCTGCTGACCCCGCACACCGCGGGCAACGATGACACCGGTTACTGGAAGAACCTGGAATGGGACAAAGCCCTTCAGGCCGGTGTGAAGGTGTCAGGCGTTCCCTACTCCGGCAAATTTGGCTTCGTCAAGACCCAGATGGACTGGCCCATCACCCACATGGTTGCCCCCAAGGACAAGGCGCTGGGCTGTGTCGAATGCCATGCCAAGAACGGACGCCTGGCCGGTTTGCCTGGGATTTACATGCCGGGCAGCAGTGCCAACCCTTTGCTTGACAAGTTGGGCTGGGGCCTCGCGCTGCTGACGCTGCTTGCGGTACTGGGTCATGGCGCGATGCGTATCGTTTTACGCCGCAAGGCTTAAGGAGAATCAAAATGACTGAACGTGTCTATTTATTCAAGGGTTTTGTGCGCTTCTGGCACTGGTCACAAGCCTCCCTGATCATCTTCCTGATGGTGTCCGGCTTCGAGATTCACGGCACCTACAAACTGTTCGGCTTTGAGAAAGCCGTGGGTTATCACACCATTGCCGCCTGGGCCCTGGTGGGACTCTGGATTTTTGCCATCTTCTGGCACGTCACGACCGGCGAATGGCGCCAGTACATCCCGACCACCGACAAAGTGGTGGCGATCATGCATTACTACTCTTCGGGCATCTTCAAGGACGAGCCGCATCCGTTCAGGCCCACATCCGTGCTCAAGCACAACCCGCTGCAACGCATCACCTACCTGCTGATCCTGACACTGCTCAGCCCGCTGCTGTGGATCACGGGCTGGCTCTACCTTTTCTACGCCGATTGGTCGGCCTGGGGTTTGAGCGCACTTCAACTCGAATGGGTGGCCACAGCACACACGATTGGCGCGTTCCTGATGCTGGCCTTCCTGATTTCGCACCTGTATCTGGCCACCACCGGGCACAAGCTCACGTCCCAGATCAAAGCCATGATCACAGGCTGGGAAGAAATCGAAAAACCACGCCATTCATAACAAGCCTCATTTTTTAGGAGTCATCATGAAATTATCCAAAGCACTACCTGTCGCCGCCCTGCTCGCCCTGATGGGCGCATCCTTTTCTGCACAAGCCTACGACGCAGACTGGAAACGTGGTCGGGTTTACTACCGCAGCGTCTGCACCTCGTGCCATGTGGCGTCGCCGATCGGGTCAATCAACCCCAGCACCAAGACCAAGGCCGACTGGACGGCTTACCTGCTGACCGACAAACACGCCAAGGGCAAGGACACGGTCAGCAAATACGTCGGCAAGGACTACCGCGCCAGCATCCAGTCGACCAACAAGGCCGCAGCCAAGTTTGCCGACACCCCTGACAAGGAACTCTTTGAAGACATCAAGGCCTTTCTGATCAAGGGCGCCAAAGACGGCGATTCCCCAGCCAGTTGCAGCTAACCCAGTTGGGGTCAGGGCACGTCGCCAAGCGAGTGGTCTGACCCACAAGTCTTGATCAGTTGGGGTCAGAGCACGTCGCCAGGCGAGTGGTCTGACCCGCAAGGTTTCAAGTTAGTTGAGGTCAGAGCACGTCGCCAAGCGAGTGGTCTGACCCGCAATTCAAGTTAGTTGGGGTCAGAGCACGTCGCTACGCGAGTGGTCTGACCCGCAAGGTTTCTTTAAAGGAGTTCACCGTGAAGTTCAAAAAAATCCCGCTCTATGGCGCCATCCTGGCTTCCCTGATGATGAGCGCAGGGGCCTTTGTTTCAACCGCTGCCCTGGCACAGGATGCAGCGGCCGTGCAGCCCAAGGCCAACTGGTACAGCAAGCTGGTCGACGTTGACTTTGTCAAGCAACAGGCTGTGGTGCCGAAAATAGATGGCGTCATGATCGTCGATTCACGCCCGGCCGCCCGCAAATACGACCTGGGCCATATCCAGACCGCCGTCAATATTCCTGACTCGATGTTCGACAAGCTGGCGCCCACTCTGCTGCCCGCCGACAAAGCCACCTTGCTGGTTTTTTATTGCGATGGCCCCGAGTGCATCCTGAGCCATAACTCGGCATTCAAGGCAGAAAAACTGGGCTACACCAACATCCGGGTCTACGCAGCAGGTTTTCCTGACTGGATCAAAAACGGCAACCTGCACGCCGTCAGCGTGGCCCACCTCAAGAAGCTGATGGACGAAAAAGCACCGATGACGCTGATCGACGCGCGGCCCAAAGCGCGCAAGTACGAAGTCGGACACATTCCAGGCGCCATCAATCTGCCGGATTCGCAATTTGACAAGCTAGCTGCAGAGATGCTGCCTGCCGACAAAGCTGCCGCCCTGTTTTTCTACTGCGACGGTCTGGCCTGCAAGCTCAGCAATGACTCGGCCGCCAAGGCCATCAAACTGGGCTACACCAACGTCAAGGTGGTTCCTGAAGGTTATCCGGCCTGGGCCAAGGCGTATGGTCCCGGCCCCACGGCAAGCGCCGCAGCGGCGCCTGCAGCCAAAGCGCCGGTCATGGAAGCCGGCAAGGAGTCAGGCACCATCACCGTGGCCTCGTTCGAGCGCATTTACAAGGAAGCACCTGATACCGTGCATTTGATCGACGTGCGTGATGCGTCAGAATTTGCCACGGGCAGCTTCAAGGGCGCAGTCAACATGCCGGTCAATTCTCTGGAGAAAAACATCGACAAACTGCCGACCGACAAGCCCATCGTCTTCTTTTGCGGTGCCGGCGGACGCAGTGGTGAAGCCCACGACATGGTCAAACTCTACAAGCCCGAGCTCAAAACCGTGTTTCTGGATGCCGAGATCAAATGGCTCAAAGACGGCAGTTACACCATCAAGGGGCATTGACTCAAGTTCTGAGAACCGTGCGCTGACCGACCCCCAGCGCAGCCACCACGCTCAAAAGCAAAACGGCTGCTGCCCCAAACAGGGTGGCTGCATACCAACCGCGGTCCATGAAAGCGCCAAAAACCAGCGGTGAAATAGCAAAGCCGGTATCCAGCCCCGAATAAACCAGGCCATAGACCCGGCCGGTGGCGCCTTTGGGCGTTGCTTTTTTGATCATCATGTCGCGCGACGGGCCACCAATGCCCACCGCAAATCCAGTGGCAGCCAGCACCACCATGGTCAGCGTGGCGCCAAAAACTCCGGTGCCGCACAACGCCAGCAACACGGCCGCCGACGACATCGCCAGCGCCACCACCCGGTCGCTGTGGCGCGATTTGGCAGCCACAAAACCGCCGACAAACATACCCAGCGCACCGCACAGCATGTAAGCTGTGAGTGTCAGCGTGGCGGACTCAAAACTGATGCCGTGCATGGCCTTGAGAATGGAAACCGAAAAACTCTGCACCACCGCCAGCGTCATGGTGGAAAGCAAAAAAAAGGCGAAACACCACCACACCACCGGCAGCTTCATGAACGCCATGCTGTGTTCGGCCGACGTGTCGGCGTGGTGCACCACCGCCTGGGTCTTGAGCTTGTCACGATGCAGCCACATCAGCGCCAGCACGCCCACGTAAAGCAGCGCCGCCACGACATAGGCCGTGCGCCAGTTGCTCACCGCAGTGAATGTGGCAAAAAAAACCGGCGCCGCCGCCCAGCCCAGATTGCCCGTGAGGCCATGGGCGCTGAAAGCGTGGCCCAGGCGCGGCGCCGACACGCGCTGGTTCAAAATAGTGAAATCAACCGGGTGAAAGGTCGCGTTGGCCAGGCCCGCCAGCGCCGCCGACAGAACGAAGGCCAGCAGCTTGTAGCGGTC
>JAQSDS010000461.1:5550-11167 GCA_029946045.1 Rhodoferax sp. | reverse complement strand
GTGAGCATCGATTCATCGACCTGGGTTTGGCCTTCGGTGATACGGCCATCCACGGCAAAACGCTCACCCGGTCGCACCACCAGCGCGTCACCCATTAGCACTTCGTCAATGGGCACATCCACTTCGCCGTCGAGCCCCAGCAAGTGCGCTGTTTCGGGCCGCAAGGCGTGCAATGCGCGAATGGCAGAGGTGGTCTGGCGTTTGGCTCGCGCTTCGAGCCATTTGCCTAGCAGCACCAGCGTGATCACCACGGCAGAGGCTTCAAAATACAGGTGCGGCATGGTGCCTTGGTTTGCACTTAGCCATAGCCAGACCGAAAGCGCCCAACCGGCGCTGGTACCCATGGCCACCAGCAGGTCCATGTTGCCGCTCCATGCCTTGAGTGAATGCCAGCCTGCTTTGTAAAAACGTGCGCCCAGAACGAACTGAACCGGGGTCGCCAATACAAACTGAATCCAGGCTGGCAGCATCCAGTGCTGTCCAAAAAGATCACCCAGCATCGGCAACATCAAGGGCAAGGACAGCGCCAGCCCCAGCGCCACGGGTGAAAACCCTGCCCAATTGGATTCTGTCGGCGCATCGATGGCGGCATTGGCTGCCACCGGCTCGTAGCCCGCATCGCGCACCGCGCGTTTGAGACGTGCCTCGATCTGGTCCGATGGCAGCACCATCACACGGGCCGACTCGGTGGCCAGATTGACGCTGACCTCTTGCACACCGGGCACTTTTTTCAGGGCCCGCTCAGCGCGTCCAACACACGACGCGCACGTCATGCCGTGAATGCCAAGGTCGACACGCTGGGTGTCAGTTTGAATTTGGGATGATGTCATTGGGCTTAGGCCATAGATTGCAGACAAGGTTCACAATACGCGCTTTTCTTGTTGTCGTATTTTCGAGGGAATTTGAATGAAACAGATTTTTACCGTGACCGGCATGACCTGTGAACATTGTGAGAAAGCCGTGGTGCGTGCCGTGCGCCTGCTCGACCGCGCCGCAGAAGTGCAAGCCGACCGTACCCAGAATCGGGTTGAAGTTGATTCGGATCAACCACGTGAAGCCCTTGCCCAGGCCATTGCTGAAGAAGGTTACACCGTTGCAGCCTGAGGCCAGTCAGGCATGAACGCTTTGGCTACTGTGGCGCTGCTGATAGATTTATACCCGTCACTGGCCCAGGTCCAGCCGGCACTGCAGGCCCCGGAATCTGGGCTGCAGCCTTTTGAGGTCCCCGCCAACACCGTGTTGTTCACTGAAAACACGCCTTGTCAGGGCTTTCCTCTGGTGTTGAGGGGTGAAATCAAGGTGTCTCGAAACTCGGGTGATGGGCGATCGCTGGAGTTGTACCGGGTGGTTCCGGGTGAGTTGTGTCTGGTCTCAAGTGCCTGCCTGTTTCGGGTTCAGCCGCTTACGGCTTTTGGCATCACGACCAAATCCAGCGACCTGTTGCTGGTTAAACCAGACTTGTTCCGGCGCTGGCTTGAAACCCCGGCATTTCGCAACGACGTGCTGGGCCTGTTTGCCGAACGCATGGCGGATCTGACCAGCCTGATTGATGCGGTAGCGTTTCAACGGCTGGACCGCCGTCTGGCGGCGGCTTTGCTGGGACGTGGCCAGCAGCTCAATGTGACGCACCAGACCTTGGCCGATGAGCTGGGTACCGTGCGGGAAATGGTGACCCGGTTGTTGCGCCGCTTTGAGCGCGAGGGCTGGGTCAGCTTGGGCCGTGAGCAGATCCAGATCGTCAATGGCGCCGCTCTGCGGACCCTGGTGAGTACCCAGCCGGCGTGAACGCGACAGGCTGGGTGACTTGAGTCACAGACCTGGCGGGCTGATTGCGCTGTAATCGGTCCTCTGTTCTTCAACCTGACCTCAAGGAGTTTTCATGAAATCAAACGTCGGCGGCATTGACCGCATTTTGCGCATCGTGCTCGGACTGGTGCTGATTGGCCTGACGCTCACTGGAACCATTGGTGTCTGGGGCTGGCTGGGCGTGGTGCCACTGGCCACGGGTGCCATTGGCTGGTGCCCACCCTATGCCATTTTTGGCTGGAACACCTGCTCGATGAAGAAGTAAATCAAACCAGCGCTGGCTCGCCACCCAGCGCTTCCAGCAGCGCTGGCAGCGCCTGTTGCAGCTCACCAGTGGCAATGGCTACATCGGCGTCAAAGCCGTCGTCCTTGCCTTTGCTTGCAGCTTCAAATACCACTTCCAGAAACGCCAGCTTTTTCAGTTGCAGCCCCTCGGTCAGCACAAACGACACCCGGTCGTTCCAGGTCAGGGCCAGGCGGGTGGGCATTTTGCCGACTTCGATATGTTGCCTGACCTCATCGGTATCGAGCCGGTGGCGGGCGTAGCGCACCACCGCCTTGGATTCATCGGCGGCTTTGAGCTCGCATTCCTGGTCTACGCTGAAGCCTTGCGGCGCCTCCTGCGTCACCAGCCAGTCGGCCATGGCAGCACTGGGAGACATCTGGGTGTCGATCAAAGTCAGGGCCAGGCCTGGCAAGTTTTGCACCAGCAGGGTGATCAGCTCATCGGCGCGGGCCTGGCTACCGGCATCGGTCACCAGCAGTTGGGCATCACGGTCAATCCATACCAAGGTGCTGGACTGCTTGGTGAAAGCCATGGGCAACAGCTCCAGCCGAATGTCGTCCTTCAGGTCACGTGTTTCTTTTTTGCCAGGTTTGCGCCCGGTGCTGGCTTCAATGTGAGCCACGCGCTCCTGGGCCTTGCGGTTGACTACCGAGGTGGGCAGGGCGCGGGTCTCGGTCATGAGTTTCAAAATCCATTGGCCGGCCACCACTTCCAGCAGCGGCCCGTTGGCTTCACCACGCGGCTCCATCCAGCCGATGGACTTTTCCTGGCTGGCACCACATTCAACAAAGTGGTTGTTCTGCAGGTGGGCCTCTACTTCCTCGGCGCTCAGGCTCCAGGCTGGAGTAATACGGTACATGATGACGTTCTTGAACACGGGAAAACCTCTAAAAATAACGACGACTAAAAAGCCGCCAATCATCCCATTAAATTGGACAGATGAAGCCGACACAACTTTACAAAGCTTTCTCCCAGCCTCATGTCCGAGATACACGGGCAGCGCACACTTCTCTTCACGCCGATGCCACTTTCAGGTCATTGGCTTTAACTTGAAGGACTCGATGATGAAAACCAATCTCAAAATTTCCCTGGTCGCTGGTTTGATGCTGGCGGCAGGTTTTGCCTACTCACAAGCTCCCATGGGCGGTGCGCCGTGTGACATGACCGGACCCCATGGCTATATGCAAGACCAAGGCATGAACCACCCCGGCATGGGCAAGATGGATCCGGCCAAGATGCAGGCCAGGATGGATAAGCGCCACGCGGCCCTGAAAGCGCAACTCAAGCTTAGCTCGGCGCAGGAACCAGCCTGGACCGCCTTTTTAGCCAGCCACAAAGCACCGGCAGGCATGAAGGGTCAGGCTGCCGCCATGCCTGACATGGCCAAGCTCACCACCCCTGAGCGGCTTGACAAAATGAAAGAGCTGCGTGCCCAGCACATGGGCGAGATGACCGCTGCCATGGACCAGCGCACGGAAGCCACCAAGACGTTTTATGCCGTGTTAACGCCTGAGCAACAAAAGGTGTTTGATGCTCAGGCCATGCAAGGCCGTGGTTCACACAAGGCCATGCACGGTGGCAAGGGCATGATGCAACCCAAAGTCTAAGGGCTGACTAGCCAGCTTTCCGGCATCAGCCTTTCAGGGGCGGCATTCGCATCAAGCGGACGCCGCCCCTGCTTTTGCGTCATGGGACCAGACGGAGGGCCTGCTTGTGGCAACATTCAGCAGTTTCATTTTTTTACTTGCCATGTCCAACTCCTTGCCACACACCAGCCACCCCACTTTTTCCGGTGCCAAAGTCCTTGTGCGTACCGTGGGCGCGGGTCAACCCCTGTCCTGGTTGCTCAGGGGCTGGCATGACCTGACGCATTGTGGCTGGATCAGCGTGTTGCACGGCGCTGTGCTCGCGTTGATCGGTGTGGTCATGCTATGGGTGGCTCATGATCGTTTTTGGTTCCTGGCCGGCGCGTTTTCAGGCTTCCTGTTGGTTGGCCCGGTGTTGGTAACCAGTTTGTATGCCTTGAGTCGTGGCCTGGAGCGGGGTGAAAAAGCTGGCGTTTCAAAGGTGCTGGAAACCTGGCTTAACTGGAAGCATGGCCAGATTCAGCCCTGGGGCGAAGCGCAATGGCAACTGGTGCGGTTTGGCGTGCTGCTGGCCCTGGGCGGTACCGTCTGGGTGCTCGTTTCAGCGGCCCTGATTACCTCGTTGGCACCGGTGCCCATCACCTCGCCGCTGGTCTTTGTTCAGCAGGTGGTGCTGGCCAAGGAGGGGTGGTTGTTCGAGGCCTGGCTGGCGCTCGGGGGGTCGCTGGTGGCGCCCATTTTTGCCTCGACGGTGATCACCATCCCCTTGCTACTCGACCGTCAGGTCGGCATCTGGCAGGCTATTGCTGCGAGCTGGCGGGTTGTATTGGGCAACCCAGTACCGATGGCTTTTTGGGGGGCGACCCTTATGGTGCTGACCTTCGTGGGTTTTGCCACCGCACTGATTGGCTTGGTGCTTCTGGTGCCGCTGCTCGGCCACGCCAGCTGGCACGCCTACCGCGACTTGCTGGACGTGTCGGCGTTGCCTGAACGAGGGACGTGCTGATGTTTGGTTTTACCGAAGAACAAATCGCCGCCTTTGGCATGACCTTTGGCGTTGGCGGTCTCATGCTCTATATGCTGTTCATCATCGGCCAGCTGGCCTGGGAATCCAAAGCGGGTAAGTTTGGGTTTTTTGTGATGATGCTGGGGTTGGCCTTTGGCATGGTTGGTTTTGTTGCCAAATACATGATCCAGTGGTTCATGGACATTAAATAATCAGTTGGGGGGTCAGAGCGCGTCGCTTTGCAGTGGTCTGAACCGCAAGCTTTGCTACTTTGTTGGGGTCAGAGCACATCACTGCGCGAGTGGTCTGACCTACAAGGTATCAAATTGGTCAACCGAAAGGCCGGACCCCTATCAGCAAGCCATGCAGCCAGAGCGTGAAGGCGATCCAGAGCGCCACCCCCAGCGCCACGCTGATGCCGGTTGCCCCCGTGGTTCCTTGTGAATAACGCCTGCGGTCACTGGCATCGCGCCTGCGGGCAGCCATGAAAGCCAGTACCGACCAGATCAGGAAGGTACCAAAAAGCACAACATGGGCCAGATTGCCGTTGGCCAGCAAGTGGGCTGCAGCCCACAACGTGACTGAAACCGACATGGGGTGATGCATGCGCGCCTTGATCCGGTTGCCTGGCACATAGGCAGCCGCCAGCAGCACCAAACTCAATAAGGCCAACAGCAGCGCCAGATGCCGCAGGCCCGGGGGTGGGCTCCACAGTTGCACCGGCATTTGCCGCGCCTGAGCAAAGCCCCAGGCTGTCAGCATAAAGCCCAGCAAGGACAGCAGCGCGTACAGCACGCGCCAGCGCAAAGCCCCGATCCTGGCGCGGGTGCGGGTACGCCAGTCGTCAGCCACGATCCGCACGGAATGTGTGCCCAAAAGAAGCAACAGGCCAAGGATCAGGTAAAGCATAGGAAGGGTAGGGATCTCTCAGCT
>JAQSDS010000461.1:0-5540 GCA_029946045.1 Rhodoferax sp. | reverse complement strand
GATGGGTCAAACAAGCCTGTGATTTGACCACAGGCCGTTGCTGGCCTTACCAGTTGGCCTCACGCTCGGGTGTTGCGCTGATCTTGTGGATCGACAGGTCGGCACCGTCGTATTCTTCTTCCTGGCTCAGGCGGATGCCCACGCTGATTTTGAGCAGCCCATACACCAGCAGGCCGCCGACCACAGCCCAGACCACCCCCATGAGTGTGCCGATCAGTTGCGCCCCCAGCGCCACGCCGCCCAGGCCCCCGAGCGCCTTGGTACCAAAAATGCCGGCAGCCACGCCGCCCCAGGTGCCGCACAAGCCATGTAACGGCCAGACACCCAGCACATCGTCAATCTTCCACTTGTTTTGTGTCAGTGTGAACATGAACACAAAAATGGCGCCGGCCACCGCCCCGACCACCAGCGCACCCAGAGGATGCATCAGGTCCGAGCCCGCACACACCGCCACCAAGCCCGCCAGCGGGCCGTTGTGGACAAAGCCGGGATCGTTTTTGCCCAGCGCCAGGGCAGCCAGCGTGCCGCCGGCCATGGCCATCAGCGAGTTGACCGCCACCAGGCCGGAAATCTTGTCGAGTGTTTGTGCGCTCATGACATTAAAGCCAAACCAGCCGACCGTCAGCACCCAGGCCCCCAAAGCCAAAAAGGGAATGCTGCTGGGCGGGTGCGCCGACATGCCGCCGTCCTTGCGGTAGCGGTTGGCGCGTGCGCCCAGTAGCAGCACGGCAGGCAGGGCGATCCAGCCGCCCACCGCATGCACCACCACGCTGCCGGCAAAGTCGTGAAACTCGGCACCGGTGAGGTCCTTGATCCAGGCCTGCACACCAAAATGCTGGTTCCACACAATGCCCTCGAAAAACGGGTAGATCAGGCCGACGATGACGGCTGTGGCGATCAATTGCGGCCAGAATTTGGCGCGCTCGGCAATGCCACCTGAAATGATGGCGGGTATGGCGGCAGCAAACGTGAGCAAAAAGAAAAACTTCACCAGTTCGTAGCCGTTTTTGGCGGCCAGCTGCTCGGCACCCACAAAAAAGTGGGCACCATAGGCGACACCGTAACCAACAGCAAAATAGACCACGGTCGACACCGAAAAGTCCACCAGAATCTTGACCAGGGCATTGACCTGGTTTTTTCGGCGCACCGTACCGAGCTCCAGAAATGCAAAACCAGCGTGCATGGCCAGTACCATGACGGCGCCGAGAAGAATGAACAGGGTGTCTGCGCCCTGTTTGAGTGCTTCCATGAAAACCTCTTGGGAAAAATTGATCTGAATTGGTGCGTCAAAGTCTTGAATGTCAAAAACGCACCAACTTAAAGCAAATAACATGCCTGGATAAGCACGGTGACCCATGCTTGTGCAAAGTAACGGTGGCTGCGCCCCAAAGAGGGCTTGTTCCTGATTCGATGTCAGGGCTGGCTGATAAACCGGCTGATGTCGACTTCGTCGATTTGCTCGGGCAGCAGGTATTTTTCGGCGTAGCGCTTGTAAACGCCCGAGGTCAGCAGCAGGTCGAACAGCACCGGGTCGATATGGCCGTCCTTTTTGAAAAATGACAGGATCTTGATCGATTCGGACAGGGTTTTGGCCTTCTTGTAGGGGCGGTCGCAGGCCGTCAGGGCTTCGAAAATGTCGGCAATGGCCATGATCCGCATGGGCACGCTGAGCTCGGCCGCGGTGAGCTTGCGCGGGTAACCACTGCCGGTCAGCGTCTCGTGGTGGGTGCCGGCGTACTCGGGAACCCGCTTCAGGTTCTTCGGCAGCGGCAACTGCTCCAGCATCATCAGGCTGTGGATGACGTGTTCATTGATCTTGAAGCGTTCTTCTTCGGTGAGCGTACCGCGCCCGACGCTGAGGTTGTAAAGCTCGCCGTAGTTGTAGAGGTGCTCGGGCACGTTGACCTTGAAACCCCATTTCGGGTCGAGCACCCGCGTGTCGGTGCGTGCGATGACGTGATGCGGCTTGTCGTCGATCAGTCGCTCGGTCGCAGGCAGCGGGGCGGGCTCGCCAGTATGGCGTTTGAGCTCATCGTGTGACAGACCAATGCGGTCGTCAAAATGGCGTTGCCAGGTTTCCGTGGCGATGGATTTCAGACGTTCCAGTTTTTCCGGTGCCATGAATTCACCGCCCATGTTGCACTCGGCAATAAAGGCAAAGTCGTCGCTTAGCGCGGCCTGACGGGCGTCAAAGCTGGCTTGGGCTTGCTGCGGATCGGCACCGTTGGCCACGGCTTCGAGTTGCGTTATCTTGGCGTCCCGCAACAGCACTTCGAAACGCGCGCGCACGTCGTGGATGCGGTTGTAAATGGTCTCCAGTTTTGTCGCCTTGTCCACCACGTATTCCGGGGTGGTGACCTTGCCACAATCGTGCAGCCACGCGCCGATCCGGAACTCGCGCCATTCGTCATCGGTCTTGAAGGCAAAGTCGGCCAGTGTGCCTTCCTTGACTTGGCAAGCTTCCTCGGCCAGCATCATGCCGAGTTCCGGCACCCGTTCGCAATGGCCTCCGGTGTAGGGGCTCTTGGCGTCAATGGCGCCTGCCATGATCTTGATCATCGAGTCCATCAAGGCCTTTTGCGCCTCCAGCAAGCGTTGCTGGTCGATGGCCACCGCGGCCGAGCTGGAAAAGGCTTCTGCCAGCGCCATGCGGTCGCTGGATGGCGCGGCCTTGCCTGGTGCCATGAAGTTGCAGACGATGCCCACCAGGCTGCTGTCGCTGGACCGCAGCGGGATCGCCACCAGTTGCACTGGCCGCTTGCCGTAGCGCTCGTCAAGAAATTCCAGGCCCGTGGGCCGCGGAAAGCCGATGGTGAAAACACTGGTGGCGTTCTGATTTTTGAACGCCGCCGCCACCGGATGCGTGGCATCGCTCAGGGGCATGTCTTGCCATGCATTGGGCTGCGCCCCGCCCTCTTTGGTCCAGCGTTGCGACGACTGTTTGAGCTGGTTCTGGCCCTCGTCGTGCAGATAGATCACGCCGCCATCACCGTCCAGGGCTTCGCGCATTTCGTGCAGCACCTTGCCCAGGAGCTTGGCAAAATCCCGCTCGCCCGACAGCGCCAGGCTGACCCGCATGAATTTTTGAATGGTGCCCTTCATTTGCCGCATGGCGCGACCCAGCCCGAAAATTTCGCGGATGGGCGTGTCCAGGGGAATGTCGGTGTTGAAATCAAGCACGCGAATCACGGCGGCCTGTTCCTTCAGGATGTCGAGCCTGCTGGCAATGCGGCGCGCCAGCCACCATGCCAGCGGCAAAGACAGCAACATCGCCAGCAAGACGCCCATCGACAGCGACTGTCCGGCCAGCCGGACACCGGTCGCCAGTTGCTCGGCTGGCATTGCAGCCAGGGCTTGCATCTCGTGGCGCGTGTAGAACCACAAGCCGATCAGGATGCCGAGCTGGGCCGGGACAAACAGCGCGGCGATATGGTAGTAAAAGGGGTGGTTGTTCCAGAGGTTCTGGGTCTTTTTGGCTCGAGCGGCTGGTGCGGCGCCGGTTGCAGTGACAGTTTGGGTGGACATGGATGGTTTCTCTGAAAGATTGAAAATAGAGTTCAGCCGTCGGCATTGATGCGCTTAATCAGGGTTTGTATCACTTCGTCGGCTTGGTCGTTGGCGACCTGGCAGGTGCCCGCAGCCTGGTGGCCACCACCGCCAAACGTCAGCATCAGATGGCCCACATGGGTCTGGCTGCTGCGGTCCAGCACCGACTTGCCGACCGCCAGCACGGTGTTCTGGTTTTGCATGCCCGGCATCACGTGCATGGAGATATTGGCGCTAGGAAAAAGCGCATAGATCATGAAGCGATTGACCACCCACACCGTTTCTTCGCGGCGCAGGTCGAGCACCACCAGATGGCCATGCTGCCTGGCGCAGCGCAGGACCTGTTCCCTGGCGCGTAAGGCGTGTTCGGCATACAGGGACACACGCTCCTGCACATCGGGCATGGCCAGAATCTGCTCGATACCAAGCTGGCTGCAGTGCTTGATCAGGTCCATCATCAGCTGGTAGTTGCTGATGCGAAATTCGCGGAAGCGGCCCAGACCAGTGCGTGAGTCCATCACAAAGTTCAACAGCGTCCAGTCCGTGGGATTCAGGATCTCGTCACGCGTGTACTGGGCAGAGTCCGCCTTGTCGACCGCCGCCATCAAGTCATCGGTGATGTGCGGAAATGCCGCCTTGCCGCCGAAATGCTGGTAAACCACCCGCGCTGCCGACGGCGCATGCGCCTCGATGATGTAGTTGGCGGGCTTCTCAGTGTTACGCGTGTCCTCGGACTCGTGGTGGTCGAGCACCAGGTAGGCCTGCGGCGTGTAGGGCAGGTTGGTGGTGATGTCGCGCTCAGTGATTTTGATCTTGCCGTCCTGCATGTCTTTCGGGTGAACAAACAACACCTCGTCGATCATGCCGAGTTCGCTGAGCAAGACGCCGCATACCAGCCCATCGAAGTCGCTGCGGGTGACGAGACGGTATTTGGGCTGACTCAAGGCGCTCCCCTTATGGTGTTGCAGAACTGCGCATCCATCATAAACAAGAATGCTTCAGCCGTGTCATGGGGTTCACCCCGATCGGAAACAGGCTTCGTGTCAAACCGGATAAATTTTGACGGGTCGGGTTGCCACCGGAAAACCCGCTGCGCCCAGCGTGTCGGCAATGGCTGTGTTGGTGTCGAAATAAACCTGCCAGTAATCTTTGGTGTGGCAATAGGGCCGAACCGCCAGCTTGGGCCCAAATTCGTTGAATTCGAGAATTTCGACGTCAACAGCCGGGGTCTTGCTGATGTTTGCCACTTTTGACACCGCCTCCTTCAGCAGCCCAATCGCCTTGTGTGCATCGGCACTGCCAGCCAGTTGCGCGACAAGTTCGACCCGCCGATAGGGGTTGGCTGAGTAGTTCTTGATGTCGCTGCCCATGATCTTGCCGTTGCCAATAATGGTCTTGACATTGTCGGGCGTGGTCAGTGTGGTGCCGAATAAGCCCAATTCCATCACCGTGCCTTCGATGCCACCTATCATCACGTACTCACCCACTTGGTAAGGCCGCAATACCAGCAGAAAAATGCCTGCTGCAAAGTTGCCCAGTAAACCGCTCCAAGCTGCGCCAATGGCCACGCCGGCGCCGGCCACCAACGCGGCAAACGAGGTCGTCTCGACGCCGAAGTAGCCCAGGATGGCGACAACCAAAATTATGTTCAGCGCCACTGTGATGAAACTCACCAGGTAGCGTTGGACCGTGGGGTCGAGTTGTTGCCGGGTCATGGCCGCGCCGATGAGTCTGGTTGCCAGGCCGATCAGCCAGCGACCCGCCACAAAAACAGCAATAGCACCCAAGGCCTTGAGGCCGAAGGCCACCAGAATGGGTTGCGCCTGATCCATCCAGGTGGTGATTTTTCCAGTGTCCATGGTTTGCTCCGATCAAAAGTTTGATTCAAGTCGCCCGTGCGCTCAGCCCATCAAAGCAGGTGCTCATGACCAAGTCAATAATTTCCTCGTCGCCGTGCAGCTCGCTCATTTTCAGGAACTCCAGCACCGGGTCGC
>JAQSDS010000460.1 GCA_029946045.1 Rhodoferax sp. | reverse complement strand
CGCGAGGTCTTTTGTGTTGTCGATCTGCAGCGCATCCACATTGGCGCGCAACAGTTGGGCGAGTTTGCGCAGCGCTGCATTTTTAACCGCAGCGGGGGCTTTGGCCATCAGTGCAGAAGCCTGCTTGGCTTGCCGACCCAGGGTCTGGGCGGCTTGGTGGGTATCAGGTGTCGTCATGGACGGTCTCGTGAGGTGAAGCGCTTGAGTTCAGGCCGGGAATCGTACTTGATTTGTGCGCCTGGTCGCCCCGGGCGGCGGCTCGGCAAAATAAGCCCGCTCAGTGGGGGAAAACACCAGCATGCAGGGTGGGCGGTTTGCGCAACAATGAAGCTCACACAGATATTTTCTGTCATCTGCTTATCTACTGGAGATTGAACCCATGCGTCTTGTCAAAAAAATCACCCTGGCCCTGAGTCTGGGCGTGGCCCTTGTCAGCAGCGCGGCGCTGGCGCAACAACAGCAATTCGTGAACGTGCTCACCGGTGGCCAAAGCGGCGTGTATTACCCGCTGGGTGTGGCGCTGTCGCAAATT
Source organism: Rhodoferax sp. (assembly GCA_029946045.1). Taxonomy (GTDB): domain Bacteria; phylum Pseudomonadota; class Gammaproteobacteria; order Burkholderiales; family Burkholderiaceae_C; genus Rhodoferax. The sequence continues at coordinate 10,773 of JAQSDS010000460.1, read as the reverse complement.
TACGCCAAAGCCATCCCCAACGTCCGCTCCACGGCGCAGGTCACCAAAGCCTCGGCAGAAAACCTCAACCTGCTGCAAGCCGGTCGCGGCGAGTTGGCGCTGGCGCTGGCCGACTCGGTGTCGGATGCCTGGAAGGGTGACGAAGAAGCGGGCTTCAAAACCAAGCTCGACAAACTGCGCGGCCTGTCTGCCACCTACAACAACTACATCCAGATCGTGGCCAATGCCGAATCTGGCATCAAAACCGTGGCTGACCTCAAGGGCAAGCGCATCTCTGTGGGTGCTGCCAAATCAGGCACCGAGCTCAATGCCCGCGCCATTCTGAAAGCTGCCGGCCTAAGTTATGCCGATCTCGGCAAGGTTGAGTACTTGCCTTTTGGCGAGTCGGTCGAACTCATGAAAAACCGCCAGCTTGATGCCACCTTGCAGTCGGCCGGTCTGGGCGTGGCCTCGATCCGCGACCTCGCCACCTCGATCAAGATTGTGGTGGTGCCGGTACCCGCAGATGTGGTGGCCAAGGTGGGTGATGCCGCTTACCAGCCAGCCATCATTCCGGCCAACACGTACGCCGGCCAAACCACGGATATCGCCACTGCCGCCATCCCCAACTTTTTGGTGACGCATTCGGGCGTCTCCGATGAGCTGGCTTACCAGATGGCCAAGACCCTGTACGACAACATCGACACGCTGTACGCCGCCCACAATGCGGCCAAGGCCATCAAGCGCGAGAATGCCATCAAGGGCATGCCGGTGCCGCTGCACCCCGGTGCGGCTCGGTACTACAAGGAAGTTGGCCTGATCAAGTAAGCGCCTTGTACCCTGCTGCGGCCCCAATGCTGGGGCCGTTTTTGTTTCAGATTTCTGCGAGATGCCCATGAGTCACGACCCCGAACCCCAAACCAAAACGCTAGCTAGCGCCCTTTTTTGGGTGGCGCTGCTGTTTTCCAGCTTCCAGCTCATCACCGCGGCATTCAGTCCGCTGTCCAGCCAGGTGGTGCGCGCGGTCCATGTGGGTTTTGTGCTGTTGCTGATTTTTACCATGTATCCCCCGTTTGAAGGCAGCACAAGGCATGCCGCCAAAGGCCGGGTATTGGGCTGGCTGCTGGGCCTCACTGGATTTATTTTCAGTTTGTACCACTGGCTGTTTGAGGCCGATCTGACACAGCGCGCCGGTGAGCTCGTCGCCATGGACTGGGTGATTGGCGTGGTCACCGTGGCACTGGTATTTGAAGCGGCCCGGCGCATTATGGGCTGGGGCCTGCCCGTCATCTGTGGCGTGTTCCTGCTCTATGGCCTGTTTGGCCAGTACCTGCCCGGGGCGTTGGCGCATCGGGGCTTTGGCGTCGACCAGATCGTCAGCACGCTCGGCTTTGGCACCGAGGGCATTTACGGCACACCCACCTATGTGTCGTCGAGCTACATTTTTCTGTTCATCCTGTTCGGTGCCTTTCTGGAACAGGCCGGCATGATCAACCTGTTCAATGACTTTGCCATGGGCTTGGTCGGCCACACCCGTGGCGGTCCGGCCAAGGTGGCCGTGATCTCGTCGGGGCTGATGGGCACCATCAACGGCTCGGGCGTGGCCAATGTGGTCACCACCGGCCAGTTCACCATTCCGCTGATGAAGCGCTTTGGCTACAGCCCGGCCTTTGCCGGTGGCGTCGAGGCCACCTCGAGCATGGGTGGCCAGATCATGCCGCCGGTCATGGGGGCGGTGGCCTTCATCATGGCCGAGACCATCAACGTGCCCTATGTGGCGATCGTCAAGGCCGCGCTGATTCCGGCCATTTTGTACTTTGTCACCGCGTTCTGGATGGTGCACCTGGAAGCCGGCCGCAAGGGGCTCAACGGCCTGCCCAAAGACCAGTGCCCCAACCCATGGACAGCAGTGCGCCTGCGCTGGTACCTGCTGTTGCCACTGGTGGGCCTGGTGGTGCTGCTGTTTTCGGGCTACACGCCGCTGTTTTCCGGCACCGTGGGTCTGGCGCTCACCGTGGTGCTGATTTTTGGCGCCGCCGTCATGACCGGCGTCAACAGCCTGGCCTTGCGCGGCCTGTTCTGGGCGCTGCTGGGGCTGGCCTGTGCCGGTTTTTTCCAGTTTGGCGTGGGTACCTTTTTTGTCTTGGTGGCGCTGTTAGTGGCCTGGACCCTGATCCGCCGCGTGGGCGGTGATGCACGCAAGCTGGCCATTCAGGCCATGGTTGACGGCGCCCGCCACGCGCTGCCGGTGGCCATTGCCTGTGCGCTGGTGGGTGTCATCATTGGCATGATCAACCTGACCGGAGTCGCCGCTGAGCTCGGCGGGCGCATCATTGCCGTGGGTGAGGAAAGCCTGTTTTTGGCCTTGTTGCTGACCATGGTGATCTGCCTGGTGCTGGGCATGGGCATCCCGACCATTCCCAACTACATCATCACCAGCTCGCTGGCCGCACCCGTGCTGCTCAAGCTGGGCGTGCCCTTGCTGGTGTCGCACATGTTCGTTTTTTACTTTGGCATCATGGCCGACCTGACACCCCCAGTGGCGCTGGCGGCGTTTGCGGCAGCGCCGATTGCCGGAGTCAGTGGTCTGAAGATCAGCATCCAGGCACTGCGGGTGGCGATTGCGGGCTTCATCGTGCCTTTCATGGCGGTCTACAGCCCGGCGCTGATGCTGCAAAGTGGCGACTGGCTCGACACGAGCTGGATCGTCTTCAAGGCGCTGGTGGCGATTGCCATGTGGGGCGCTGGCGCCATTGGTTTTCTGATCACGCCGCTAAATTGGGTGGAGCGGGTGCTGGCCATCGCCTCGGCCAGTCTGCTGGTGGCGGCCTTGCCCTTCACCGACGAACTGGGCCTGGGCCTGATATCCGTCTTTATCGGCTGGCACGTCTGGCGCAGCCGCGCCCACTGAGCACTTGTTAGTCTGACCCATGGTTTCATTGGGCATTTGCCTGAGCTTGGCGGCTGGCTTGCAAGGCGGGTCGCAGGTGTTTGTACCGGTGACCGAGTTCACGCTGGCCTGGACCCACTCGATTGAAAAAGTGCGCTGGGAAGAAGACTACGCGGTGCGCCTGGACGCTGTGGGTGGGCAGCCGGTGCTGCAGGCGGTGCAGGCCCGGGTGCGCGGCTCAGCCGCCGGCATGGAGCCACCGCCTGATGCGGTGCTGCACCAGGGCTGGTACCACTACACCCCAACCATCACCAGCCTGCCTGAACTGCGCCTGACCCGCTCAGAGTTCACGCCGGACTACGAGGTGTGCGTGCCGGGCCGCTGCCAGCCCATGGCTGATTGGATGCCCTCGGACGGCGGCGTCACGCTGCTCAAGGCCTGCCGCAAGCTTGAATAAGCTGGAACTGTTTCAACGTGTCGCAGGCAAAAACAGCGCTTGCAGGTCGTTCAAAAAGTCAAAGCCGCGCACGCTGGGCTGGACGTGGGTGCCTTCCACGGTGAGTAAATCCTGCGTTTGCGCCTGTTTCAGCCCGGCTTGCAGGGCTGAAACAGGCATGCCGGTGCGCTCGGCAAATAGCGGCAGCTCGAACCCACCCGCCAGCCGCAGCGCGTTGAGCATGAACTCAAACGGCAGCTCGACGCGTTTGACGTCGCTGTCTTGCACCACACACTGGCCGGCCAGCGCCTGGCTCATGTAAAGCTCTGGGTTGCGGGCGCGCACCTGGCGCACCACCCGGTGGGCAAAGCTGAGCTTGCTGTGGGCACCGGCACCCAGGCCCAGGTAGTCGGCAAACTGCCAGTAGTTCATGTTGTGCACACTGGCGTGGCCGGGCAGGGCGTAGGCCGACACCTCGTAGCGCTGCAGCCCGGCAGCGCCGGTCAGGTCGGTGATCAGGTCGAGCATGTCGGCGGCCAGATCGTCTTCCACGGCGGCTGGCGGGAACTTGGCAAAGTAGGTGTTGGGCTCGATGGTGAGGTGGTAGATCGACAGGTGCTTGGGGGCCAGCGCTAGCGCGGTGCGCACATCGGCGCGCAACTGGTCCAGCGTCTGGCCGGGCAGGGCATACATCAAATCGAGATTAAAAGTGTCAAACGCTTGCGCCGCTTCTTCCACCGCTGCGATGGCCTGGCCACGGTCATGAACGCGGCCCAGCGCGCGCAAAAAATCGTCGTTGAAGCTTTGCACACCCACCGACAGGCGCGTGACACCGGCGCCGCGGTAGGCCTTGAAGCGGTCTTTCTCAAACGTGCCCGGGTTGGCTTCCAGCGTGATTTCGGCGTTTGGGGCCAGTCGCACGCGGGCCCGTATGCCGGCTAGCAGTTGGTCGATGGCTTGCGGCGAGAACAGGCTAGGTGTGCCGCCGCCCATGAACACGGTTTGCACGCTGCGGCCCCAAATGAGCGGCAGCGCGGCCTCCAGGTCGGCCATCAGCGCGTCGATGTAGCGTTGCTCGGGCAGCTCGGCGGCGCGCATTTCATGCGAGTTGAAGTCGCAGTAGGGGCATTTTTTGAGGCACCAGGGCAGGTGGATATACAGTGACAAGGGCGGCAGGCTGCCCAGTTGCAGCGTGCCGGGGCGCATGTAGTGCTGGATGTCGCGTGTGATGACAGGCGCTTCCGTTGAAGGGGTTTCTTGCTGGATCGGAATCATCGAAATTTTTAGTTGTGAACTGCGCGGCAGCCGGAAGGGGCGACCGCCTCATACTGGGGTACCAGAAATCGGCGATCACCCCTTCCGGCTGCCGCGCCGATGTCGCGGTTCGTTTGCAGACATACGCTGAATTCCAGCAGCCTCATCGGCAGATGGCCACGGGTCGTGTTTGATCGGTTGTCCAGCGTGGTAGGCCCTGTGGGGGGCTGACGATTTCTGGTACTCCAGTAGAGGCAAGCCGCCCACAGGGCCTGCCGCGCGGGTTGGGCTACAGCGGTATCCGGTATCCGATCCCTCACAGCCACCGCTCACGCATCAACGCCACCATGGCCGCCGCAGCACGTCCCCGGTGGCTATTGGCGTTTTTGACTTCGACCGGCAACTGTGCAAAGGTTTGACCAAACTCGGGGATGAACATCACCGGGTCAAAACCAAAGCCGTTGGAGCCCATGGGCTCGCGGGCGATCTCGCCCACCACCCGGCCCACCGCCACCAGCGGTTCCGGGTCATCGGCCGAGCGCAACGCCACCAGCGTGCTGACCATCGCCGCCCGGCGGTTGGTGATGCCCTGCATTTGCTCCAGCAGGGCGCGCACGTTGTTGTCGTCGCTCTTGGGATAACCGAATTGGGTCGCATAAAAAGCGGTTTGCACACCCGGCAGGCCGCCAAAGGCGTCGACACACAGGCCGGCATCGTCGGCTACGGCGGGCAGGCCGCTGTGTTGCGCGGCGTGGCGCGCCTTGGCCAACGCGTTTTCAATGAAGGTGTGAAACGGCTCGTCCGCTTCGGGAATGCCCAACTGACCTTGCGGCACCAGCGCAAACCCCAGCGGCGCAAACATGGCATGTAGCTCGGCCAGTTTGCCAGCGTTGTTGGAGGCCAGAACGATCCTCATGGCAGCGCGGCACCGGCGAGCGCTTCTTGTTGCAGTTGGATCAGTTCGCGAATGCCTTGGTCGGCCAGCGCCAGCAGCGCGTCCATCTCAAGACGGCTAAAGGCGGCACCTTCGGCCGTGCCCTGGACCTCGACATAGTGGCCGCTGGCGGTCATGACCACGTTCATGTCGGTGTCGCAGGCCGAGTCTTCGGTGTATTCCAGGTCGAGCAACGGCGTGCCTTGCACGATACCGACGGAGATCGCGGCCACGGCTTCGCGAATGGGCGAGCGGGTCAGCTTGCCCTGGAGCAGCAAACCGTTGACAGCGTCTTGCGCGGCCACAAAGGCGCCCGTGATGGCGGCCGTGCGGGTGCCGCCGTCGGCTTGAATCACATCGCAGTCCAGGTGCAGGGTGCGCTCGCCCAGCAGGGTCAGGTCAAAAACCGAACGCAGGGCGCGGCCGATCAGACGCTGGATTTCCTGGGTGCGCCCGCTCTGTTTGCCACGGGCGGCCTCGCGGTCGCTGCGGCTGTGGGTGGCGCGCGGCAGCATGCCGTATTCGGCGGTCACCCAGCCCTGTCCGCTGCCTTTTTGGTGTGGCGGCACCTTGTCGAGCACCGAGGCATTACACAGCACCTTGGTATGGCCGAACGCCACCAGCACCGAGCCCTCGGCGTGCCGGGTGTAGTGGCGGGTGAGCGTGACCGGGCGCAGCGCATGGGCGGCGCGCGCGCCGGTTCGGAGAAATTCGTTCATGTCAGGACTGGCCCGGGTTGGTGTTGATGAAGGGGTCGGGTGTCAGCCAGTTGAGCGCAAGACAGGTCACGTTGTCGCTGCGGGCACCGGCCTGTAGCAGCGCCTTGTCGACCAGGTCGGGCACCGCCTTTTCTGCTGGTTTTTGACTCAATTCGGCGACGATGTCTTGTTCGGGCAGGCTCGCCCACAAACCATCGGAGCAGAGCATAAGGGTGTCGCCCTGCTGCAAGACCAGTGGCTCGGTCACGCTGAAAACCGGCCGGGTGGGTGAACCCAGGCAGGTGAAGAGCACGTTGCGGTTGGGCTCTGCAGGCCCCGGGCTGGCGATACCCTCAGGGTGACGGCCGCGCTCGGTAAAAGAATGGTCCTGGGTGCGGGTCAGCAGTTGTTGCTGGCGAATCAGATAGAACCTGGAATCCCCGCAATGGGCCCAGCGCACCTGTCCCGACTGGATCACCGCCAGCACCAGGGTGGTGCGTGGTGTGTCTGCCAGGGCATGCTCTGCGGCGTATTGCAAAATATGGTGATGCGCCGCCATCATGGCCTGCTCCAGGAAACCAGCCATGTCGTCGAGTTTGGGCTGCGCCATGTGTTGAAACAGGCTGGCCACCGTTTCCATGGCCAAACGTGCAGCTACTTCGCCTTCCGGATGCCCGCCCATGCCATCGGCCAGCATCAGCACCGCACTGTCGCGGGTGTAGCTGTAACCCATGCGGTCCTCGTTGTTCTTGCGCCCACCCTGGCGGCTGACCTGGAAGACTGAAAAACGCATCAGGCTTTTTTACCCATTTCTGTCGAGCATGCTGCCGAGCTGCTGTTTGACCTTGTCGCCCACCGAGAGTTGGGTGTAGCGGCGGGTCCCGGCGCGATTGAGTTCCTTTTGCAGGGCAAACACCGACTGCGGCCGCTCCAGCGGGTCCAGCGCCATGCACCACTGCACAATTTCGACCAGATCGTCAGAATAGATGCCACGAAAACGCTTCAAGATCTGCACGGTCTTGTCTTCGGGCTGGCGTTGCGGCGCCTCGCTGGGGGGGTAGCCGTGCATGCAGGCAAACATGCAGGCGCCAATGGCGTAAATATCTGTCCAGGGCCCCATGGTGGTGTCGCGCCGGTACATTTCGGGGGCGGCAAAGCCCGGGGTGTACATGGGACGAATGAAGTTGCTTTCTTTGGTCAGGACTTCACGCGCTGCACCGAAGTCGATCAGCACGGCCCGGTTGTCGTCGGTGATGAAAATGTTGGCGGGTTTGATGTCCAGATGCAGCATTTTGTGCTGGTGAACAATGCGCAAGCCGCGCAGGATTTCGTCGAACAGCGAGCGGATCGTGGATTCGCGAAAGACCTTGTCTTTTTTAAGATCCCGTGCCACCACAATGAAGTCTTGCAGGCTGGCACCTTCAAGGTAGTCGGTCACCATGTAAACCGTTTCGTTTTCCCTGAAAAAGTTCAGCACGCTGACCACCGAAGGATGGGAAATTTGCGCCAGCGAGCGCCCCTCTTCGAAAAAGCTTTTCAGGCCCAGTCGGTACAGCGAGAGTTTGTCGGGGGCCACCTGCGGCGCCAGCAGACCCGGTTCGCGGGTAACCAGCGACGCCGGTAAATATTCCTTGATGGCGACTCGCTGGTCATCGGTGCCGGTGGCCAGATAAACCACGCCAAAACCGCCTGCGGCGACCCGGCGCACCACCCGGTAGCCACCAATCTGGGTACCTGGCGATAGCGGAGATGGTTTGGATTTGGACATGGCTTCAAAGGAACAGGGTTCGGTTTTTGCTGGAGCCGGGTGTTATTCTTGAGGCCACTTAACACCACAGATGATTGATATGCCAGTTTACAGCATGACCGGTTATGCCAGTGCCCAGCACAGCCCTGCCACAACGTCCCCCGCGGCCGAAGGCACGGCCGCATCGGCTGCGCGTCTGGGCCTTGAAATCCGCTCGGTCAACAGCCGTTACCTCGATTTGAGCTTCAAGCTCACAGACGAGCTGCGCAGCTTTGAGCCGGCCTTGCGCGAATTGCTGGTGGGCCGCCTCAAGCGCGGCAAGGTCGAGGTGCGTGCCGCGCTGGAAAGCAGCGCCGCCAACCTGGTTGCCGAGCCTTCGGCGCGGCTGCTGCAACGCCTCAATTCGATTCAGGACAATGTCAAAACCTGGCTGCCGCAGGCTACGCCCTTGAGCGTGGCCGATGTGCTTCGCTTGACGACGGGTAGCACGGTGAGCGAGCACGATTGGCAGCCTGACCTGCTGTCGCTGGCCGAGCAGGTGGTGACCTCGCTGCTGGCGGCACGGGAGCGCGAAGGCGCCCGCCTGGTGCTGATGCTGCAGGACCGCATGGTGCAATTGCGCAGCCTGGCCGCACAGGCCGGGCCGCTGGTGCCGCAACTGGTGGCGCAACAGCGCCAGCGTTTCCTGGACCGCTGGCGCGATGCCATGGGGCTGGTTGACGGCGGTGCCTTGCCAGAAGCCGCGCAAGACCGGGCGCTGGCCGAGGCCACCGCGTTTGCCATCCGCATCGACGTGGCCGAGGAACTGACGCGGCTGGGCTCCCATCTGGATGAGCTCGACCGGCTGCTGGCCAAGGGCGGCGAAGTCGGCAAGCGGCTTGACTTTTTGATTCAGGAGTTGCACCGCGAAGCCAACACGCTGGGCTCCAAGTCGGCGGCGCTGGAACTGACGCACATTTCAGTTGACATGAAGGTGCTGATTGAACAGATGCGTGAGCAAGTTCAAAACATAGAATAATAGGACTTAAGCAAAACCGCCCCAGCGTCGTTGTTCCTTCTTGTCGTACGTCTGTACAGCCTGCGTCGGAGCGCCTAGCTGGAACAATTTTGCGCAAGGCCTGAATAAGCCCATTGCTGTCTTTTCAAAAGAACCCCGCCGTGATTGATTACCCCGGAAATCTGTTTGTTGTGGCCGCCCCAAGCGGTGCTGGCAAGTCCAGCCTAGTGAAAGCGCTGCTGGAACTTGATGCGCTGGTGCGGCCGTCGGTGTCGCACACCACGCGCGCGCCGCGCGGCCAGGAAAAGCACGGTCGCGAGTATTTTTTTGTCTCCGAGCCCGAGTTCGACGCCATGGTCCAGGGCAACGCTTTTGTCGAGTGGGCCCATGTGCACAACCACCGCTACGGCACCTCGAAAAGAGCCATCGAGGAGCGCATGGCGCAGGGTTCGGATGTGATTCTGGAAATCGACTACCAGGGGGCGCTGCAGATCAAGAAAATATTTGCCAATGCCGTCACCATTTTCATCTTGCCGCCCAGTTGGGACGAGCTGCGATCGCGCCTGGAGCGCCGCGGCGAGGACACCCCGGATGTCATTGAAACCCGGTTGGAGAATGCCGCCGCCGAGATGGCGCAGGCGTCGCAATTCGACTTCGTTATAATCAACGAGTCGTTTGACCGCGCCGTGTTTGATCTCAAATCCATTGTGCATGCACAGCGACTCAAGTATCTGGCGCAGCGCCGTGCCAGAGCTGACACCTTTCAAGCACTGCATATTGCCTAGTGCGCCCCACCTGGTTTTGGAGAATTCATGGCCCGTATCACTGTTGAAGACTGCCTGTTGCAGATCCCTAACCGCTTTCAGCTGGTGCTGGCGGCATCTTACCGCGCCCGCATGCTCAGCCACGGCCACACCGCCAAGGTCGAGAGCAAGAACAAGCCCGGCGTGACTGCCCTGCGTGAAATTGCGGCCGGCAAGGTGGGCATTGAGATGCTGAAAAAAGTGCCCCTGTAAGCCACGAAAATTGGCCTCGTCAAAAAAGCACCGTTCGCGGTGCTTTTTTGTTGCTGGTGCTCAAATCTGCATCAGGCGCGCTATATTCATGGCATGTGCGCCGCCCTCAATAAGAACCCGTCAGATTCCACCCGTGGGGAGCTCCAGCCCAAGGTGGTGAATGCTGCCAAATCGAATGCGGCGGCGGCCAGTTTTGCCGGCCTGACCAGCAAGCTTGACTACCTCAGTGCCAGCGACCTGGAAAATGTGCGGCTCGCCTACCGGTTTTCGGACCAAGCCCACCTGGGGCAGCTGCGCAACAGCGGTGAGCCGTACATCACCCACCCCATTGCCGTGGCAGCCCAGTGTGCCGAATGGAAGCTTGATGCCCAGGCGCTGATGGCGGCCCTGCTGCACGATGCACTGGAAGATTGCGATGTCACCAAACCCGATTTGATCGAGCGCTTTGGCTCACCCGTGGCCGAGCTGGTGGACGGTCTCACCAAGCTTGAGAAACTGCACTTCAATACCCGCGAAGAAAACCAGGCCGAGTCGTTCCGCAAAATGTTGCTGGCCATGGCGCGCGATGTGCGTGTGATTTTGATCAAGCTGGCCGATCGCACCCACAACATGCGTACCCTGTCTGACGCCCCGCGCGCCAAGTGGGGGCGCATAGCCTCGGAAACACTCGAGGTGTACGCACCTATTGCCCACCGACTGGGCCTCAACCAGACGTATCGGGAGCTGCAAGACCTCGCTTTTCGCTACCTGCGGCCCTGGCGCTACGCTATTTTGAGCAAGGCGGTGGCCAAGGCGCGGGGGCGGCGCCGGGACCTGATCCAA
>JAQSDS010000459.1 GCA_029946045.1 Rhodoferax sp. | reverse complement strand
GTTGCTTCGCCTTGTCGTGCTACAGCACTGCCTTCGGCTTCGCGCCTAGACACAAATGATTTGGAAACGGAATAAGACGAGCAGTTGCCGCCCTGGCGGCAGGGTGTCAGAGCAAGTCTGGTGACTGCACCGTGAGCACCCCGGTTTCGTTTTGGCGCTGATGCAGCCACCAGACGGCACCCTTTTTGACCGGACATTCGCGCGCTTGCAGCCCGATCAAATCGGCAATGGTTTGCCCCAGCGTGGGTTGGTGCCCGACCACCAGCACGCAGCCTTTGGCCTGCGGCCATTGCACCAGCTCAAGCAACTGGGCCACCGTGGCACCGGGCACCAGCTCGGGTCTGATTTTGAATTTTCTTTTGAGGGCGTTGGCGGTCTGCTCGGTGCGAACTGCCGGGCTTACCAGGATACGGGTGTTGTCGGGCAGCTGGCGGTCCAGCCAGGCGGCCATGCGCTTGGCCTGTTTTTCGCCGCGCGCAGTCAGGCGCCGGGCCATGTCATCACAGCCTGGTGTCCATTCCTGCGCCTCGGCGTGGCGCCACAAAATCAGGTCCATGGCCATAATGTAATTGTCAAAAATGACAATTTAAAGACGGGTCGCATCGGCCTGCACAGCAGCAGCGCGGCCGCGCTGCATGTTCACCGGAATCAGCAGTAGCAGGCCCAGCACAAACAGCACCGAGGTGCTTAAAATGGCAGCGCGCTGGTCGCCACCGGTGGCCCAGGTGAGGAGGCCGTAGCTTAAGGGCCCGACGATGCTGGCGAGCCGGATGGCAAAGGTCCACAAGCCGTAGAACTCGGCCACCTGGCGCTGTGGCGCAAACAGGCCTGCCATGGCGCGACCAGCTGACTGGCTGCTGCCCATGCACAGGCCGGCGATCACCGCGGCGTACCAGAAATCGCCCTTGCTGGTGCTCATGCCAGCCAACACGCAAGTGACAATCCAGCCCAGCAAGGTGATGGCCAGTGCAATTTTGTGGCCAATGCGGTCTTGCAGGTAACCCCAGGCGAAGGCCCCCGCTGCGGCGGCCAGGTTGAGCACAAAAATCAGCACCATGGTTTCCTGCTGCTTAAAACCAATCACCTGCTCGGCATAGATGGCGGCCAGCGCAATCGCCACCGCAACGCCCGCCTGGTAACACAAGGCACAGGCCAGCAGCCACATGAAATCCTTGAATTGCCGGGCTTGGTGAAACGTGTGTTGCAGCTGTTTCAGGGCGGCTCGAAAGCCGCCTTGGCCCAGTGCTGCCGGGTTAGGCTGCGCCCGCTCCTTGAGCAGGGCAAAAGTGACCAGCGCAGCGGCGCCATAGAGCACCGCCGTGATCAGCATGGTGACCGGCACAAATTGCGCTGCAGTCTGACCCTGGCCTTGCGCCCAAAGCACATAGGCCAGGCACAGCCCAAGCGCCAGCATGCCGCCAAAGTAGCCAAAGCTCCAGCCCCAGCCGCTGACCTTGCCCAGCGCCTCAGAACGCGCCAGTTCGGGCAGAAAGGCTGCCGTCATCGATTCGCCCCAGGCGTAAAAGGTGTTGGACACCACGATCAGCACCACCGCCAGCGCCACGCTGCCGGGCCCCACCAGCGCCAGTGCCGCCGTGGCCAGCACACAGCCCGCGGTGAACAGGGTCAGCAGACGCTTTTTGGCCGCACGCAGGTCGGCATAGGCGCCCAGGCTGGGCATGGTGAACATGACGATGGCATTGGACAAGCTCAGCGCTGCCGTCCAGGCCAGTGTGGCCCAGGGCGCACCTTGGGCCACAGCGCCAACAAAATAGGCGGCAAACACGGCGGTGATGACCACCGTGGTGTAGCCTGAGTTGGCAAAGTCATACATGGCCCAACCAAAGACTTCGCGCTTGCGCACGCCGGGCTGGAGGGAATGTTGAGAGAAAAGTGGCATGGTGGATGGCAGTAGTTTAAGACAGCCCTTGCTGCCCACGCAAAAAGCCCGGCGCCCGACATGCTCGCAAAGCAAGCTCAAGGAGGCACTGTGACGCTTGCATGAAAAATCAGTGATGATTTGGTGACATTGATCTCTCTATGACACATTCGTGACATATATGGCAGGCAACATTGGCTTGTGTCTTCAGTTTCCAACTCCCCTTCGTTTGATCTTTCCCGCGTCCGGCGGGTGCCGCCGCAATTGGCCAATGCACGCCCTTTTGTCGGTGCGGCAGCGGCGCTGGCGGTCACCTTGCCGCATGCGCTGGGTCTGGGCCTGATTGCTTTTGCGCCGTTTTCGAACCTGATGTCTGTGAGCGCGTTGGCACTTTGGTCGGCAGCCCTACCTGGTGCCCTGATGACGCTGTTTGCCCGGGCCAGAGGTGTGGTTTACGCGCCCTCAACTGCGGTGGCCTTGTTGTTCGGCGGCATGGTGACATTGGTGATGCAGGCCGGTGCGGCGCACGGCATCACGGTTGGGCAGGCGCTGGCCATCACGGGCTTGTTTGTGGCGTTGGGGTTTTTTATGCAATGGCTGTTTGGGCGCGCGCATCTGGCCGGACTGGCGCGCTTCATTCCGCTGTCTGTCACACAGGGCTTTTCGGCGGGCGTCGGCTTGTCTCTGGTGCTCACGCAGCTACATAGCGCCATGGGCGCCGGTAGCTGGCAGTGGCAACCTGGCCTGCAATGGCACCTGGGTATGGCCGCTCTGGTCGTGCTGCTGAGTTTGGCGTTGCAGCGGCTCTGGCCGCGCTTTCCGTCGCTGCTCGCAGCGCTGCTGCTGGTGTCTGTTCCCGCGTTTTGGCTGGCACCACCTGGCATGCTGCAACTGGCGGCAACACCGCATGATTTGATCCTGCCACCGCTGCCCGACTGGCTTGGCGCGCCGTGGTGGGCGGTGATCAGACAGGCAGGCAGGTGTGCCCCTGATCACCCTGTCTGTGCTGATGGCCGTGGTCAACGCGCTGGAAGTGCTGGTGTTTCACCAACAGATGGAAACCGAGCATCGCGTGCGCACCTCACCTGACGCCGTATTGCAACGCGAGAGTGCCTTGAGTGCGCTGTGCGCGCTGTTTGGCATGATTCCGGCATCCACTAGCACCTCTCGCTCGCGCACGGCGCTGGGCTACACCGGTGTGCCCACCACGCGTGTGGGTCAGTGGCATGCGTTGGTGTTGCTGGCGGTCGCGCTAACCGGACATCTGTGGCTGCATTGGTTGCCGTTGGCCGCCCTGGCGGGGGCCTTGGTGGTTGCTGGCGTCCGCATGGTACCGGCGGCGATGTGGCATGTGCCGGCCACCAACAAGCTGCGCACCGCTTGGGGGCAAAGCTGGATGGTGACTGCCTTGTTTGCCTTGTCTGGTGGTGCCATGGCCCTGTTGGCAGGCTTGGCGGTGTCGACGGTGGTGTTGTTGCGCACCTCAGGTGCCCACGTCATCCGCCGCATGCACCTGCAAGGCCGCCTGCGTTCGCGCCATCTCAGGCGCGCCCGTACCGAGGCCTGGCTGGCCGGGCACATGACCAAGGTGGCGGTGTTTGAGCTGCAGGGCATCATGTCCTTTGGTGTGGCTGCTCTGGTGGTGGATCAGGTCAGACACCATCTGGTTGACCAACAATGCGTGATCCTTGATGCCTCGCGCGTGCCCTCATGGGACGAAACCGCTTACGCACGGCTGCGCGCCCTGGCGCATGAGCTGCATGACCGCGGCATTGCCTTGCTGATCAGCGGGGTCCAAGGCCGGCATGCGCAAGTGATGGACGATTTGCAGCCTTTTGCTGACCTGGACCGCGCGCTGGAGTGGGCCGAGGAGCAGTTGTTGCTGGACTGTCCGCGCGAAGACCGGATGATGGACGCGACCGGTTCACCGCTGGGCGACTTGGGTGAGGGGATGTCAGAGCAAGCGTCCCTTGCGCTGGAAATCGGCATGGTCACCCGGCGGTATCCGGCCGATGCGTTGATTATTCGCAGCGGCGACCTGGACCGCAGGCTGATGCTGGTGCAGGAGGGCCTGGTCACGCTCAGCACCGCCGAGCTGGCAGGCCAGGGCCTGCGCTTGGCGTCCATTGGTCCGGGTGTTGTTTTCGGCGAAATGGCTTTCCTTAACGGCATTGTCCGCACCGCCTATGCCCATGCCGGGACCGGTTCGGCGCTGGTAAGTACGCTGGAATGGGAGACCTTTGACGCCTGGTCCAACGCGCATCCTGAAGCCGCACTCGGTTTCATGACAAAACTGGCGCGTCTGGGCATTCGCCGCCTGGGCGCAATATCGCAAGAACTGCGGGCGGCCATGGAGTGATTTTTAACGAAACCAAGGATGAAAAATGTTACAACATTCAGAACAACTCGAGATGCTTCACAACAAGCTGAGTCTGCGCTACGGGCATGATGACACGCTATGCAGACAGGTGTTTGCCGCGCTGGAATCCTGCCGGAAATTTGAAACTGCCGAGTACAAAAAACACGATTGGTCGGTGCCCTACGAACACACCATCGCGGTCTATCGTCAGGCGACCTTACAGACCCATCCCCACTGAGCATGGCGACAGGCAGCAGCATGACAGCACTGGTTGACAAAGTCTCGGAGTTGCTCAAAAAGCAAAAACGGGTTGAGGGCATGGTCCACAACCAGAGCATGCCGCGTCAGGCTATTGTTGAAACCCTGGTTCAGCGCCAGCACTTGGCCGAACTCAAAACGCTGCTCGCCCAGTTGCCGGTGACCGACATTGCGTCGCTGCTCGACACCCTGCCGCTGACCGAAGGTCGGCAGCTGTGGCCACTGATCGCACTGGAACGGCAAAACGATGTTTTGTGGGAGGTGTCGGATGAGCGGCGCGATGGGCTGGCTGACGGCCGGGAGCCCGTCTTCGATGAGAGTCAGATGAACGCCTTTGTGCTGGTGGACGGCCGTTTGCAGCAAATTCCAATTGAAGGCCGGAAAAACCTGGAGGGTGCCAGTCCGATCTGGATCGACTTGCTGGGTGCCAGCAAGGCCGAGCGGGCTTATGTGGGTTCCCATTTCGGCCTGACCTTGCCGGATCCGGACGAGCTGACCGACCTGGAGACCAGCGCGCGCTATCAGATCGAGGACAACGGCGACATTCACCTGCATTCGAACTTCTTGTTGGACCGCGAGGGCCTGTCGCGTAGCGTGCCGGTGGCGTTCATCTTGCACAAGGGGGTGTTGTTTTCGCTGCGCAACGAAGACCTGCCGGTTTTCAGGCTGCAGCGCAGGCGAGCCCGTACCCAGCCCGGTTATGTGTCGGACTGCACCGATGTGTTACTGGACCTCTTTGGCGCCGATGTGGAGTATTCGGCCGACTCGCTGGAAGATATTTATGCCACTTTGGGCAAGGTGGGGCGGCAAGTGTTGAGTGAGGCCATCAGCGACCGCGAGGCTGCAGCCATTCTGGGGGGCATTGCCGAAGAAGAGGATTTGAACGGGCGCATTCGCGGCAACATTCTGGACACCCAGCGCGCCATTAATTTTTTGATTCGATGCAAGACCATGACAGCGGCGCAACTCGACGATGCTAGCCAGATTTTGCGCAACATCGATTCGCTCAACAGCCATACCTCGTTTCTTTTTGACAAGATCAACTTTTTGATGGACGCGACCATTGGCTTCATCAACATCAACCAGAACAAGCGTATCAACCAGTTGACCGTCTTTGGTGTGGTGTTCACGCCCATCAATATTCTGGCCGGGATGGGCGGCATGTCGGAGTTTTCCATGATGACCCAGGGCATCCCCTGGCCCATTGCCTATGGCGCGTTTTTACTTGGGGCCGCCTTGATTGGCGTGTTGACGTTCATTGGACTCAAACGTCTGGAAACCCGCCAGCCCAAGCTGAAAAAAATGCGTTGAGCCAGGGGTGGCTGGGCTGGATCAGTTGGCAGCGCGTGCCTTGGTCGGTTGCTTCATGTAGTCTTTGACAGGCAGGTCGTTTTCGCTGATGTGATGGCCCATCCAGTCGGCAATCAATCGGCTTAACTCTGGTCTTACCAGGTCGCCGCGCAATGCGGCCGACAACATGTTGGTCAGTTCGTTTCGGGCCGTCTGGTGCGCCTGCTTGTGCTCTGCCAGTGTCGGGCAGCCATTGGCTTCCAGGATGCTTTCCTCCAGGCTATCGTGCAGTCGCGCCTGCCTGACGATGTCCTCCAGCGCCACATGAACTTGTTCGTTGCTGGCCGCATCGGTTTCAAGCAGCCGCATCAGGTCACGGCCCAGTTCCAGCAGGGTGATGTGCTGCTCGTCCAGTTTGGCATGGCCCACGCTCAAGCTGGGCGACCATTGCGGAATGGCTTTGACACGGTGCTGTTTGGGCGGATTTTTCGGCTGCATGGCATGCATCAGGAGTTCATCGCTAACGGTCGGGCGATCTGGGGTGAGGGTGCCAGACCCCGGAGCTCACTCTTTCGAGTCGCTTGTGGCCTTGTTGGAAGGCACAGTCTTGAGGACCGCCAGGAAACTGGCATCTGACATAGCCGCCAAAGCCTTGATGCCGGCGCGCACGATCACATTTTTTTTCGCTGGTCGGCCAAGCTTGCTGCTGCGCAGTTTGAGTGTTTCCAGCATCAGGTATTCCAGCATGGGCAGCGAGAAGTCTTCATGCACTTTCTTGGATTTTTTGGACTTGAGCTGCTTGTCTGATTTGGGCACCAACGGCGCAACCGCAGTCGCAGCCGGTGCCGCTGGCGCGGACACTTTTTTGGCTGCGGGTCGCACCGCTTTTTTAACCGCAGGTCGAATCGCTCGTTTGGCTGGTGTTTTGACAACAAGCGCCGCGACCACTTTGGCCGGCGCAGTGACCGTTGTGACTTGTTCAGTGCTGGACATAAAAATTTTCCTTAATAGACTTCCGGTACTTTGATTTCATTGGGAACAGGCAGGCGCACGTAGTCCTCATTGCGCTCGCGCGGCGGCAGCATGATGGGTGGATGCGGAATTTCGTGGTAGTCGAACTGGTCCAGCAAGTGGTGGATGCAATTGAGGCGTGCCTTTTTCTTGTCATCCGCCTGCACCACCCACCAGGGTGATTCTGGCGTGTGGGTGCGCTCAAACATGACTTCCTTGGCCTTGGTGTATTCCTCCCAGCGGCGGCGCGATTCCATGTCCATCGGGCTCAGTTTCCATTGCTTCAGCGGGTCATGGATACGTCCCAAAAACCTGATTTGCTGTTCTTCGTCTGATATGGAAAACCAGTACTTGATGAGGGTGATGCCCGAGCGCAAGAGCATTTTTTCAAACTCGGGCACCGAGCGAAAGAATTCTTCGTATTGCTCGTCCGAGCAAAAGCCCATGACCCGCTCCACCCCCGCCCGGTTGTACCAACTGCGGTCGAACAAGACCATTTCACCGGCGCCGGGCAGGTGCGCCACATAGCGCTGGAAGTACCACTGGGTTTGCTCGCGGGCGTTGGGGGCTGGCAGGGCAGACACGCGGCAAACGCGTGGGTTCAGCCGTTGCGTGATGCGTTTGATGGTGCCGCCCTTGCCGGCAGCATCGCGGCCTTCGAACAAAATCACAATTTTCTGACCAGTTTTGACCACCCAATCCTGCAGTTTGACCAATTCACCCTGCAGCCGGAAGAGCTCGCGGAAGTACAGCTTGCGGCTGTTTTTGTAGGCCTCAGACTCAACGTCTTGCGCGCCATCGGCCATTTCATCGAGATTGCGGTCTTCAAGCTCGAGTTCAAATTCTTCGTCGTTGCTGTCTGCCAGATCGCGGCGAATGCGCTGGATCAGCTTTTCTTCATTCAAATCCAAAGGCTGCTCCTGGGTGTGTTGATGTGTAGTCATATGCTCTCAGGCTGACTTGTCAGCGGCTGAATTCGGGGTGACTTCACTCCAAGTCTGTAGCATGGTGCTGGAGTCGAGCAGGCGCAGTTTGCTGGCGTAATGCCGGTCGAGTCGCCACTCGTTCAGGATTTCAAGAGCCAGCTCAAAGCGCTTGTCGTCGAGCGAGTAAAGTTGTGCTACCGAAATGTTGGCATTGCTTTCTAGCGCAAGCACCAGCGCCGCAATGATTTGCGACGAGGAATCAGCCGGGTTGTTTTCGATGAGTTTGCGGGCTTTTTTGATGGCAAGCATGGCTTGATTTCCGAGTGTTGTGACAGATGGATCTGTCTTTTTAAGATGATACGCGATAGCCTAGCTGCATTTGATGACGCTTTGGTGACATCTCCATGAAGCCTGCGGCCAGCAGTCGGGCGCGAGAAATGCGTTATTTGTCATGGATTTGACACATTGTTGTCGTAAATTACTTCCTGTCGAGCCCAATGTGGTTCAACACTGATCGATTCAAACAAAGGATTCCTCATGAACAAAGATATTTTCAAGTCCGTTTTGGCGACCACCATCGTGTCGTTCTTTGGTGTGGTGGCCTTGAGCAATGTGGCCAATGCCCAGGGCATCACGGGTGCTGGCGCTACTTTCCCTGCCCCCATTTATGCCAAGTGGGCGGCTGAATACAACAAGGCCACGGGTGTCAAGGTGAACTACCAGTCGGTAGGCTCTGGTGCTGGTATCAAGCAGATTGATTCCAAGACCGTTGATTTTGGTGCCTCTGACATGCCTCAGACCGACGACGTACTCAAGGCCAAGGGCCAGTTCCAGTTTCCCACCGTGATTGGCGGCACCGTGCCGGTCATCAACATCAAGGGCATTGCGCCCGGCCAGATGAAACTCGACGGCCAAGTGCTGGGTGACATTTATTTGGGCAAGATCACCAAGTGGAACGATGCCGCCATCAAGGCGTTGAACCCCACTTTGGCGTTGCCTGATGCAGACATTGCACCCGTGCGTCGTGCCGATGGTTCGGGTACCACGTTCAACTTTACCAACTATCTGAGCCGCGTTCACCCTGAGTGGAAAACCAAGGTGGGTGAGGGCACAGCCGTGAATTGGCCTGTGGGTGCCGGTGGCAAGGGCAACGAAGGCGTGGCGGCGTTTGTTAATCGTCTGCCGAATTCGATTGGTTATGTCGAGTATTCGTACGTCATTCAAAACAAAATGACCTACACCCAGCTGAAGAACAGGGACGGTGTGTTTGTGTCACCTAGCGAAGAGGCTTTCAAGGCCGCTGCTGCCGGTGCTGACTGGAACAAGACGTTTTACCAGTTGATCACCGACCAGCCTGGCAAGGCGACCTGGCCGATCTCCACGGCGACCTTCATCTTGATGCACGTTCAGCAAGACAAGCCGGCACAAGCCACCGAGACCTTCAAGTTCTTTACCTGGGCTTTCAAGAATGGCGACGCACTGGCCTCCAGCCTGGACTACGTGCCACTGCCAAATGCCGTGATTGCCACCATTGAAAAGGCCTGGGGTCAGGTCAAGGACAGCGCTGGCAAACCGGTCGCAGTGAAATAAGCGGTTTTGTCAGGGGCTATTTTGATCATCGGGAGTTAGCGTCTTGTCTACTACACTTTCGGCCAAGGAAATGTCGATCAATTCAACTCAAACCTTTGTGGAACGTGATATGAGCCAAACCTCCAGTGCCAGAGCGGCCCCTTCCAGCCCTTGGGCGGACCGCATTTTTGCCTGGCTCGCCAAAGGGGCGGCCTTGTTAACCCTGGGGCTGTTGTTTGCCATTTTGGCCTCCCTGACCGTGGGAGCCTGGCCTGCTATTGAAAAATACGGGCTGGGTTTTCTGACGACGGCCACCTGGGATCCGGTGAAAGAAGAGTTCGGCGGCCTGGTCATGATCTACGGCACGCTGATGACCTCGTTCATTGCTTTATTGATTGCGGTCCCGGTCAGTTTTGGGATTGCGATATTTTTAACCGAGTTGTCGCCAAGCTGGCTGAAGCGGCCACTGGGCACCGCCATTGAATTGCTGGCGGCCATTCCGTCCATTGTTTACGGCATGTGGGGTCTGTTGGTGTTTGGGCCTATTTTGTCGACCTACGTGCAACAACCGTTGCAGGCCGCCTTCAAGGGCGTGCCTTATCTTGAGGCGCTGTTCTCGGGTCCCCCGGTTGGTATTGGTATTTTGTCGGCGGGCATCATTCTGGCCATCATGATCATTCCGTTCATCGCGGCGGTCATGCGCGATGTCTTTGAAGTGACGCCCACCTTGCTCAAGGAATCGGCCTATGGTTTGGGTGCCACGACCTGGGAGGTGGTGTCGACGGTGGTGCTGCCTTACACCAAGGCGGGTGTCATCGGTGGCATCATGCTGGGTCTGGGGCGCGCCATTGGCGAGACCATGGCCGTCACCTTTGTGATCGGCAATTTCAACCAGCTTGATTCTCTTAGTTTGTTTCAAGCCGCCAACAGCATCACCTCAGCGCTGGCCAACGAGTTTGCCGAGGCTGGCGAAGGCCTGCACCAGGCTTCCCTGATGTACCTGGGGTTGGTGCTGTTCTTCATTACCTTTGTGGTGCTGACCTTGTCAAAACTGCTGCTAAGCCAGCTCAAAAAAGGTGAGGGAGCGAAATCATGAGTTCCGATGAAACTTTACTGAACGCCGCTGCGCAGGCACAGGCGCGCCAGCGGCGCTACGCCTACCGCAAGGGCGTGAACCAGGTGGCCCTGCTGTTGTCCTTGATGGCCATGGCTTTTGGTCTGTTCTGGCTGTTCTGGATCTTGTTTGAAACCATTCGCCTCGGTGTCTCGGGTCTAACTTGGTCGGTCCTGACCGAAATGACACCTGCGCCCAACGATCCAGGTGGTTTGGCCAACGCTATTTACGGCTCTTTTTTGATGGTGTGTCTGGCTACTTTTGTCGGCACCCCGGTGGGTGTGATGGCTGGCATCTTCCTGGCCGAGTTCGAGCCCAAAAGCGCTTTGGCTGCGACCACCCGCTTTGTCAATGACATCCTGTTGTCGGCGCCATCGATTGTGATTGGCCTGTTTGTCTATGCGGTCATCGTGACCCGTTTCAAAACATTTTCAGGCTACGCCGGCATTGCCGCGCTGACCCTGATTGTGATTCCGGTGGTGATTCGCACCACCGAAAACATGTTGCAGCTGGTACCACCCGGTCTGCGTGAGGCCGCTTACGCACTGGGTGCGCCAAAATGGAAAGTGATCATGAGCATCACCATGCGCGCTGCGCGTGCCGGTGTGGTGACGGGTGTCTTGCTGGCGGTGGCGCGCATTGCCGGTGAAACGGCGCCCTTGCTGTTCACCGCCTTGAGCAACCAGTTCTGGACCTCCAATTTGGGCGAGCCGATAGCGAGCTTGCCAGTGACCATCTTCAAATTTGCCATGAGCCCTTATGCCAACTGGCAGGAACTGGCTTGGGCTGGCGTGTTCCTGATCACTGTGGCTGTGTTGGCGCTCAATGTGCTTGCCCGGGTTCTGACCCGTGTCAAGCTGTGACCCAAATCTGTTGAATTTAAAAGACTGCGAATGATGACTACAAACACCCTGGT
>JAQSDS010000458.1:4174-11371 GCA_029946045.1 Rhodoferax sp. | reverse complement strand
CCAGTACGAATGTCAACGCAGTGACAAACCCAAAGATCAGGAAGGCAACCCACACGAAGCGAGCGATGTCACCTTGGGCCCGGGGAATGACGTAAAGCGGCTGTCGCTGCGACTTGGACATGGAAACCCTCGGTATCGATACCCGATACCGAGGGGGTGCAATTGGACGCAAGCTTGTGTGGCGAGACCGAACGGGGAAGGGGCGCATTGCCCAATGTTTACGCACACCTCGCCAGCCCATTGCTGGCGTTGCTTCCGGGACTTGTTCTCACAGTTGTCCACAGCGTTGACCACGGTTTATGGGGACAACGATGCGGCTACGATCAGGCTATGTGCAGCCACTACCAGGCCATTAAGACGCGTGAACGCTACGCCAAGCATTTCGGCGTAGAACCTCCGATTAACGCGGACCAACACGACGTTTGGCCTTGCTATCCAGCTACTTTCATTCGCAGACCCAGAGAAGCTGATGTGGTTGATGAGGCAGTATCCGAGCGGGAAGCCTTGCCCGGACTGTTTGGCTTGATCCCGGACTGGGCAACCGATGCCAATATCGGCCGTCAAGCCTACAACGTGCGCACTGAGAGTGTTGCCGCCAAACCAAGTTTTCGGCATGCCTGGAAAAATGCCCAGCATTGCATCATTCCAGTGGATGCCATTTTTGAGCCTGATTGGCGCAGTGGCAAAGCCATCCCGACGCGTATTTCTTGCACCAATGGCGAACCCATGGGCATTGCCGGTCTCTGGTCGTCGTGGAAGTCACCAAAAGGCGTTGTTCACAGTTTCACGATGCTGACCATCAACGCGGACGGTCATGAGCTGATGTGCCAGTTTCACAAACCGGTGGACGAAAAACGCATGGTGGTGATCTTGCCGCCGGACAGTTTTGACCAATGGCTGAAAGCCACACCCCTGCAAAGCATGGGATTCATGCGGCAGTACCCGGCAGAACGACTGCTGGCGATTGCAGAGTCCCCTGTCCAGCGCTCGCTGCTTGCCTAAAACGGCGGAAAAATCGACCGTGGCGCGGCACAAACATTACCCTCGTGGCTACACTGCTCTAGTTGTTAACCCATCTTTGCAGCCAATTTTTCAGCTTGCAAATGGGTGTATTTTTTCAACATTTGCAGTGTTTTGTGGCCGGAAATGGAGGCGAGCTCAAGAATCGAGAAGTCGCCTCGTTCGGCATACCTTGAAATTGATTCGTGCCGCAAGTCGTGCCATGTGAAGTCTTCAATTTTGGCGCGCCGACACGCCGTTTTGAAAACCACATGCAAGCTTTGTTTTTCAACCAAGATGACCCGGTTGCCGGTGGTGAAAGGAATAGACCGGAGCAATTCAATGGCCCGGCTCGATAGTGGCACGGCACGCGGTTCACCGTTCTTGGTCATTTTCAAGAAAGCAATGCGCTTTTCAAAATTCACGTCATCCCATTTCAGGGAGAGTAGCTCGCCCTGACGCATGGCGGTTTCCACACTCAAAAGCAGGGCGGGTTTGAGCCAGCGATTGGTTGATCGGTCACAGGCTGCCAGAAGCTTGACAAACTCATCCTCCGTCAACCGCCGTTCACGAGACGGATTGTTGGCCGGTTTGCGGATGTGCGCGACGACGTTGCCAGTTGGCAATGTGATACGAAATTCCTTGCTCGCCACATCAAGAACTTTTGAAAGCAAATCCAATTCAGACTTGACGGTGGGGCCTGAAATCTTTGGTGCCTTGGTGGCATCTGAAAATCGCGGATCGGGGTCAGTCAGTCGCTGATCACGATAGAGCGCAATTTTGTCGGCCGTCAATGAGGCGACGGAGTGCGTCCCAAGGCGATTAACCAGATTAGAAAGCTTGTGTTTCCAGCCGATGCTGCGGTAGTGGAACGGTGCGAATTCCGTGCTGAATCTTGAAGCCAAATCTTTGAACAAAGTCTTCTCTGCCGCAGCGGTTGAGATGTGCGTACCTTTGTCAATGCCCGATTCAATCCCGCGAGCCCACACTTGGGCGTCAAGCTTGGTCCGAAATGTTTTCGACTGGGATGGGTGGCCTTTGCGCCTGATTTTTGCCTGCCAATAGCCTGATTCGCGTTGCTCAAAAACTGCCATGATGGAATGCCTCCTGCGGAATTAGTGTCCCCGTTTTGTCCCCGTAATTGATTTTAGGGGTAAAAGGTAGGTGTAACATGATGATTTTAAACAGATAAATAGAATAATTACTACTTCTGCTAAGGGAGTATGGGGTGTAGAGCCTCATCGAGAGTTCGAATCTCTCCGATTCCGCCAGTACATGGGCTTCTAACCCGCTATCAGCGAATAGAAACCTGCCAAAACCCCGCACACGCGGGGTTTTGTGTTTCTGGCTCTGCAGATTTTTTTCGTGCTTTTGCTGTTTTAACTTTGCCAAGAAACCCTATGCCCCACCTCAAACTCTCCTACTTCGATTTTCACGGCGGTCGTGCTGAGCCGGCGCGTCTGGCACTGTCCGTTGGCGGCGTTGCCTTTGAAGACCATCGCTTTGCATTCCCGGAGTTTGCTGAAGTGCGCAAATCGACTCCCTTGGGTCAGGTGCCTGTTCTCTACGTTGACGGCGTGGCGGTCACGCAATGTGACGCCATCAACCGATATGTCGGCAAGCTCGCCGGCCTCTATCCCGTCGACCCTTACCAGGCGCTGCTCTGTGACGAGGTGATGTGTGTGGTGGAGGAGGCCAGCGTCAGACTGGGTCCCACATTCCACATGGCAGGAGAAGAGCAAAAAGCAGCCCGTCTGGAGCTGGTCAACGGGGCGATGCCCAAGTATCTGGCCTGGCTTCAAATGCAGTTGATAGCTCATGGCGGTGAATATTTTTCCGATAGCCGCCTCACCGTAGCTGACCTGAAGGTCTTTGTGGACGTGCGCGGACTGAACTCGGGTCGACTGGATCACGTACCCGCTGATCTGGTGGAAAAGGTGGCGCCAGTGCTCAATGCCCACATGAAACGCATAGCTCAACTGCCGTCCGTTGTGGCGTATTACGCAAAATTCGATCAGAACTAGCCTATCGCTGCAGCGGCAGCGTCGTTGTCCTAATTTCCCCTTGGGTGACTGCCAGCTTGCCTATCAACCGGCAACGAGGCGGAGTTGGTAATGAAACATTCCTGTTTTTACGAACCATCGTGACATTTTTTTCAGAATAAACATGCGTATATCTCGATAAACTTGAACCTCATCCGTGCTCTGACGCATTCGGCGCACAAGCAAGGTAGGCCTGTAGGCTGCTTGGTTCAAATTTATGAGGTATTCATGGAAACAATCGCTCCGCTTTGGCTATGGGCCACTTTCGGCGGCATCGTGCTGGTGTCGCTGTTCGTTGATTTTGTTGTGCTCAAAAAACAGGGCTCGCACGATATTGGCATCAAGGAAGCGCTGAACTGGTCGCTGGTGTGGATTGCGCTCAGCTTTATGTTCAACGGCCTTTTTTGGTGGGCGGTCAAGGACACCACCGGTTCGACCGAGCTGGCCAACACCAAGTCGCTCGAATTCCTGACGGGTTACCTGATTGAAAAGTCACTGGCGGTAGACAACATCTTTGTCTTCCTGTTGATCTTTACCTACTTTGCCGTGCCCACGCACTTCCAGAAGCGGGTGCTGATGATCGGCATCATTGGCGCCATTGTGTTGCGCACCATCATGATTTTGGTGGGCGGCTGGTTGCTGGCCGAGTTCCACTGGATCTTGTACGTGTTCGGCGCGTTCCTGATCCTGACCGGTGTCAAGATGTGGTGGGCCGCCGGTCAGGAGCCCAACCTGGAGGACAACCCCGCGCTCAAGTTGCTGCGCAAGTGGCTGCCGGTCAGCAAGCTGTACGATGGCGAGAAGTTCTGGACGGTCGAAAACGGCAAACGCATCGCCACACCGCTGTTCATGGTGATCTGCTTGATTGCGCTCACCGATGTGATTTTTGCTGTCGATTCGATCCCGGCCATTTTTGCCATCACCAGCGACCCGTTCATCGTGCTGACCAGCAACGTGTTTGCCATTTTGGGGCTGCGGGCGATGTACTTTTTACTCGCGGCTGTGGCCAGCAAGTTCCACCTGCTCAACTACGGCCTGGCGGTGGTTCTGGTGTTCATTGGCACCAAGATGACCTTGATCGATGTTTATAAAATCCCGGTGCATGTTTCCTTGGGCGTGGTGGTGGGTATCTTGGCCCTGACCATGTTGCTGAGCGTGCGCATGAGCCCGGTGCGAGCCAAGGAGTGATCCGTCGCATGAGCGGCCCGATTTGGAGAAATTGCCGATGAATGTTTGGCTGACTATCGCGTTCGGCTTGGCCATGTTGCTGCTGGGCGGTGAATTGCTTGTGCGCGGGGCGGTGGCTTCGGCAAAATCGCTGGGGGTGTCGCCGCTGCTGATTGGGCTCACACTGGTAGGTTTTGGCACGTCGACGCCGGAATTGGTGACGAGTGTGCTGGCGGCGCTCAACGGCTCGCCAGGCATTGCCGTGGGCAATGTGGTGGGCTCGAACATTGCCAATATCTTGTTTATCCTGGGACTCTCCGCGGTGATCTACCCCATGGCCGTCAACCCGAAGGGCTTCAAGCGCGATGCCATCATGCTGACGCTGGCGGCGCTGGCTTGCCTCGGAGTGGTGTGGTACGGAAGCATGGGCATGCTGGTGGGGGTGGTCTTCATTGCGGTGCTGTTGGTCTACATCGCGTTTGTCTACGAGCAGGAAAAGCGCGCTCCGGCCGAGGTGGCGCTGGTCGCCGAGCAGCGCGCCGAAGATGCGCGCCAAGGGCCAGGCAACATGGCGCTCTCGTTGACAATGGCAGTGGCTGGCATTGCGATCACGATTTTGGGTGCTCGCTTTTTGGTGGACGGATCGATCACGCTGGCCAAAGGCCTGGGTGTGTCGGACACCATCATCGGCCTGACCATTGTGGCGGTGGGTACCTCGATGCCCGAGTTGGTGACCTCTGTGATGGCGGCGCTACGCAAGCATTCGGATGTGGCTTACGGCAACATTGTGGGTTCCAACATTTTCAACGTGCTTTTTATTCTGGGCTCCACAGCCATCATCCAGCCGATCGACATACCCCGCCAAATCGCGACTTTTGACATTTGGGTGATGCTGGCGGCGACCGGCCTGCTGGTTTACTTTGCCGGCACGGGCGCCAAGCTTCTGCGCTGGGAAGGCTGGGTCTTTATGACCTGTTATGCGGCCTACACCGGCTATCTCATTTCTATCGCTTAGAAAGTCCTTCAAGTATGGCCGCTGCTTCATCTGAACAAAAAATTCTGGGTTTTCTGCCCCAGGAGGCTGTGCCTGGCGCCTTGCTGGTGTTCATTGCGGCGCTGGCGATGATCGTCGTCAATTCACCGTGGAGGGATGCATACCAGGCGGTTTTGTCGACCTCCTTCAGCATTGGGCCGACGGGCGGTGGCATTGAGATGAAGGTGGCTTACTGGATCAAGAACGCGCTGATGGCGCTGTTTTTCTTCTTTGTGGGCCTGGAGCTCAAGCGCGAGGTGCTGGAGGGACAGTTGTCGAACCCGAAGGCGGCGCTGCTGCCGGTGCTGGCGGCAGTGGGTGGCATGGCCGTGCCGGCGTTGTTTTATTTGGCGTTCGCCGGGGCTGCTGGTTTTGGTCAGGGTTGGGCGATTCCGTCCGCAACCGATATTGCCTTTGCGCTGGGTGTGTTGTCCCTGCTGGGTAACCGGGTGCCGGCAGCGCTGAAAGCGTTCTTGCTGGCCGTGGCCGTGGTGGATGATCTTGGCGCGATTTTGATCGTGGCTTTCTTCTACACAGAGCAGGTTTTTGTCGACTATCTGCTCATGGCGGCAGGCGTCACCGCGCTGTTGTGGGTCATGAACCGCCTGAAGATCTCCTCGATTAGCCTGTACATCCTGGTGGGCATGGGGCTCTGGGTGGTGATGTACAAATCGGGCATCAGTCCGACCATTGGGGGCGTGATCGTGGCAGCCTGTGTGCCACTCAAAGCCAAAGACGGCCACAGCCCGCTGCACGAGGCCGAGCACAGCTTCCGGCCCTGGGTGTTGTTCGGCATCATGCCGGTGTTTGCCTTCGCCAACGCGGGCATCAGCCTTGACGGCGCGGGGCACTACCTGACGCACCCGATCACCCTGGGTGCGGCATTTGGCCTGGCTGCGGGCAAACCCGTTGGCATTGCCGTGATGACTTACCTGGGTGCCAGGCTCATGAAGGCGAACAAGCCTGGCAATTTAGCGCAGATCATTGGCGTGGGCTGCATTGCTGGCGTCGGTTTCACCATGAGCCTGTTTGTCGGCGCATTGGCCTTTGCTGACCCGACGCTGGCCACACCGGTGCGCCTGGGCGTGTATGCGGGCTCGATCTTTTCTGCCTTGCTGGGCTTGCTGATTTTGGTTTATGCCTTGCCCAAGCCTGCCCGCGCAAGACTGTCTGATGCCGAGGATCAAACGCGTCCGTTCATCCTGGCGGAGCCCAAATACGAGGCCTACGAGAAAGCCAAACCTTGACCCTGAAGACCTGATCAAAGCGCGGGTTGCAGCAAGCGCAGCACCAGTGGGTGTTGTACTTTCTTCTCGGTGCCAATCGCAAAAAAGTGCTCGGTAACACCTTCGCAAGGGCCCAGCCGGCTGACGGCGCAGTGGGCCAGCAGGTCGTCGTGCGCCCACTCCGCCGCCGGAAACACCCCCATGCCGCTGGCGCCAAAGGTCTTGAGCAGGGCGCTGACCGCGTCACGCACCAGCGCGGGCAGCGCTTCACCCAGCTGAAAAATATGGTCGGCTTGTTGCATGGCGGCCATGCCGGCATCGGTCAGCACCAGCCCGCGCCCGGCGGGCTTGAGCAAGGCATAGCCCAAAGAGCGCTCCAGTTCACGCACCTGGGCGCTCACGGTCTGTACTGCCATATCCAGCTTTTCAGCGGCCCGCGAGATGCCACCTTCTTTGGCGACCACCCAAAAGTAATACAGGTGCTTGTAGTTGAAGGGTGTGCTCATAGTCAGTTTTTTAATGAGTTTAAATAAGAAATTATCTGCTTTTTAAAGATCTATTTGACCGCTATCGTGGACCCACTTTCATCTTTAGGAGAAAACCATGAAATGCCCAAGCTGCACCGACACAAGCCTTGTCCTGGCGGATCGTCAGGGTGTCGAAATTGACTACTGCCCGGATTGCCGTGGCATCTGGTTGGACCGGGGTGAGCTCGACAAGCTGCTGGATC
>JAQSDS010000458.1:0-4164 GCA_029946045.1 Rhodoferax sp. | reverse complement strand
CGACACGGGGGGGGATGGGGCCGGGGCCTGGGCGGCGCCCTTGGCCCCGGCTGCTGCGTCGGCCACCAGAGGTCGCCAACAGCCCGACTTTGAAGACTCTGACTACCGCGATGGCCAGCGCTACCACCGCAGCCGCAAGAAGTCCTGGCTCAGTGAGATTTTTGACTGATATCCAACAAGTTTCTGCGGCTTTCCTGGCCTGCTGCGGGGGACCCGTTTGCGCTAGAAAAAGCGCCATGTATTGATCTGCGTCGGGTTTGTCTGTTGGGCTAGCGGCGTAATATGTTTGCTCTGACAACGGAGCTCATTCATCATGTCAAATAGTCATCGCACCCCACAGGACCGGTCTGAAAGCACCAGCCTGGCACCGCTTGAAGCGGCCATCCGGGCCATCAACAAGCAGATCGATCCGTTCGGCATCGTCTCGTCCCAGATCAATGCCCAGGCGGCCTTGATGATGCACCCGCAAGAGTTCCTGAAAGCCCTTGATGACTTGTCCTCCGACGGCGTTGCCCTGTACGACCATGCGCTGCGCCGCATGTTGGGTATGCCCAGCCATGAAGTCTTTCAACAGAATCCCGAAGACACCCGTTTTTCCGACCCTATCTGGACCGATTCGGCCACCTGGGACATTTACAAAGAGTGGTACCTGACCTTTTCCAATCGGCTGCAAAAGATCTGTCTGGAAACACCGGGTTTGTCGGGTCACGCGCGCCGCCAGGCCGCTTTCTGGCAGCGCAATTGGCTCAACAGGGTGTCGCCCACCAATTTTTTCTGGCTCAATCCGCAGGCCATGGCCCGCGCCATTGAAACCAAAGGGGCGAGTGTGCAGGCGGGCCTGAACAATTTCATGCGCGATGCAGCGGCCAAAAACGTCCAGATGGTTGAGCCCGATGCCTTTACCGTGGGCAAAGACCTGGCCACCACGCCAGGCAAGGTCATTTTCCGCAACCGCTTGGTGGAGCTGATCCACTACGCGCCCACCACCCCAAAGGTGCGCGCCATGCCGATTCTGATCGTCACACCCTGGATCAACAAGTTCTATATTTTGGACCTGACGGCGCAAAAGAGCATGGTCAAGCACCTGACCGACCAGGGCTTTTCGGTGTTCATCAGCAGCTGGAAAAATCCGACTGTCGACATGCGCGATGTGCGTTTTGACGACTACCTGCAAGAAGGCATCAGCGCGCTGGTCATGGCGACCACCGAATTCTGCAAGGTACCGCAAGTGCATTTGGTGGGCTACTGCATCGGTGGCACCCTGGCTGCCACCTACATGGCCTGGGCCAATAAGCACTATGACGCAGACCAGATGCCCGTGGCGCACTGGACGCTGCTGACCTCGCTGACCGATTTTTCCCACCCCGGAGAGATTGAGGTTTTTATTGACGAAGCCTGCATTGGCGCGCTGGAGGAATTGATGGCCAAAAAGGGCTACCTTGACGGCGCTGAGATGGCGAGTTCTTTCCGCCTGTTGCGCTCCAACAGCCTGATCTGGCAGTACTGGGTACAGAGCTATCTGATGGGCGAGAAATTGCAGCCGTTTGACGTGCTGTTCTGGAACACCGACGCCACCCGCATGCCGCAAGCCATGCATTCCTACTACCTGCGCGAGATGTATCTGAACAACAAGCTGGTCAAGCGTGACCAGCTCAGCATCGCTGGCGAGTCGATCGACCTGAACCGTATCACACAGCCGCTGTATGCGGTAACGGCCGAGGAAGACCACATTGCGCCCTGGCAGCAGTGTTACCTGATCCGCCGCGACATCCATCCCGAGGCCCCGGTACGTTTTGTGCGGTCAAGTTCCGGGCACATTCTGGGCATCGTCAATCCGCCGGTGACACCATCCAAACGAAGCTACTGGGTGGCCGAGCCCAAGTCCAACGATGACGCGCAGCGTTGGCTTAGCCGTGCCGAGAAAACCCCGGGCAGCTGGTGGCCCGACTGGACCGCCTGGCTGCATGCACGCACCGGTGACATGGTTCCCGCCTATGCCAGCACCAGCCGCAAATTCCCGGCTCTGGCCGACGCGCCAGGCACCTACGTCATGGAAAAATAGCCGCCTGCCCCTGTAGGAGCGGCGCCCTGTGGGAGCGGCGCCCTCGCCGCGAAGCTTTTGCTCCATTGTTTCCAATACCAACAGCCTTCGCGGCGAGGGCACCGCTCCCACAAATACCCTCCGCGAATGTCTTTTCAGGCCATAGCCCCAACCGCCCGCTTCGGCAGGCTTCTCGCCGGCGCGCCTTGGCTATAGCGATCCAGCGCGAGACCTTCGGTGCTGATGGCAGTTTGCCGACCGGTGACCAGATCCGCCAGCAACTGGCCGGAACCGCTCGCCATGGTCCAGCCTAGCGTGCCGTGGCCGGTGTTTAAAAACAGGTTGGGGTACTGCTGGGTGGCACCGATGATGGGTGTGCCATCAGGCGTTTGTGGCCGTAGTCCGGTCCAGAACTCGGCCTTGGGCAGGTCGCCGCCGGGAAACAGGTCGGCCGTCACCATTTCCAGCGTGGCGCGGCGTTTGGGGTTCAGGCTCAGGTCAAAACCGCACAACTCGGCCATGCCACCAACCCGGATGCGATTGTCAAAACGGGTGATCGCCACCTTGTAGGTCTCATCCAGCACGGTCGATTGCGGTGCCAGGCTGGCGTCCAGCAAAGGCACGGTCAGCGAATAACCCTTGACCGGGTAGACCGGTAGCTTCAGGCCCAGTGGCTGCACCAGCTGGCGCGTGTAGCTGCCAAGTGCCAGCACATACTTGTCGGCCTTGACCACTTCGGCCTCGGGCCCCGCCAATTGCACGCCCTGCAGGCTCTGACCATCAGACAGCAAGGCTTTCACATCCACGCCGTAGCGGAACTGCACGCCCAACTGCCGTGCTTTCTCGGCCAGTTGTTGGGTAAACAGGAAGCAGTCGCCGGTTTCATCATGCGGCAGCCACAGGCCGCCCAACAGGCGGTCTTGCGTGTGGGCCAGCGCGGGCTCAACCCGGGCCAGCCCGGCGCGGTCCAACACCTCGTGCGCCACACCGCAGGCGCGCAGCACCTCCAGGTCGCGGGTCACGGCGTCAAGCTGCGCCTGCGAACGGAACACTTGCAGCGTCCCGCCGGTGCGTTGCTCATAGGCGATGCCAGTGTCTGCGCGCAGTTGCTGCAGGCAGGCGCGGCTGTATTCCGACACACGCATCATGCGTTCCTTGTTGACCGCGTAACGCGCCGGCGTGCAATTGCGCAACATGCCGGCCAGCCAGCGCAACTGAAACAGCGAGCCGTCGGCGCGCAAGGCCAAGGGCGCATGTTTTTGAAACAGCCACTTAAAGGCTTTGAGCGGAATGCCGGGCGCGGCCCAGGGGGTGGAGTAGCCGGGTGACACCTGGCCCGCATTGGCAAAACTGGTCTCCAGCGCCGGGCCATTCTGGCGCTCCAGCACCGTCACCTCGGCCCCGGCACGTGCCAGGGCGTAAGCTGTTGAAATACCGATCACGCCAGCGCCTAAAACAACAACTTTCATGCGAACCTCGTGTTAAACAATTGATTCGTGAAGTTTAGATAAACATAAGCAGAAAAATTTATTGTTTTATAAGGTAATTTCAGTGGAAAATTAAACCTTGAACTGAAAAACCCGACCTAAACCAAAAAGATGGCTGAACTCGACCGCATTGACAAAAAAATCCTCGACATCTTGCAGCGCCAGGGCCGCATGTCAATGACCGAACTGGGCGAGCAGATCGGGCTCTCCACCTCGCCTTGCGCCGAGCGCGTGCGACGCATGGAGCGCAGCGGTGTCATTACCGGCTACCACGCCCAGGTTGACCCCAAGTCGGTCGGTAAAACGCTGCTGGTGTTTGTTGAGATCACGCTCACTACCAAGTCCGGCGATGTGTTTGACCAGGTCCGCAATGCGCTGCTGCACATGCCCGAGGTGATGGCGTGTTATTTGGTGTCAGGCAACTTTGACTACCTGGTGAAAGCGCGCCTGAACGCCATGCCCGATTACCGGGAACTGCTGAGCAGCATCCTGCAAAAAATCCCGGTGCCGTCGCAGTCGCACAGCTACGTGGTGATGGAAGAAGTCAAAGACACCGCCATCATGAACATCACTTTCTAATTGGTTGGGGTCAGAGCATGCGCCCTTCGGTCGGGGTCGCTGCGCGAGTGGTCTGAC
>JAQSDS010000457.1 GCA_029946045.1 Rhodoferax sp. | reverse complement strand
CATCGCGCAGGGCGAGTTGCCGCCGCTGTTCGTGATCGGGCGGCAGGGCGATGGCCAACTCGTGAACTACCGCTTCCGCTCGCCCTACTATGTGGTGGATCGGCTGTTCGGTGCGGCAGAGTTGCGGCTGGGCGTTGACAAGGCCGCCGTGGTTCGCATCGAGCGCACCGATGGCGTGGGCAGCACGGCACGGAGGCATTGAGCATGAGCACGCCCGCCACGCCGCAGATACCACCCATTGGGCCGAATAAGGCCGACCCGGACACCTTGGCCCTGCGCGCTTCGCCGCGCCCAGTCACGCGGCTCAATCGGCGCATGCTGGCGGTGTTTGCAGGGGCGCTCGGCATCATCATCCTGGGTTCCACGCTCTGGTCCTTGCAACCGCACAAGCGCGAGCGCAACCCGGCCACCGAGCTGTACAACGTGGATCGCGTCTCGCGGGCCGAGAGCCTCGACCAATTGCCCAAGGATTATTCCAAGGTGCCGGTGATTGCCAAGCCGGTGCCCGTTTTGGGCGAGCCATTGCCGGGCGACCTGGGGCCAGCCATAGTTGCGCAGCGTAACGCGGGGGCGCCCGCGCAGACTGGGCGCATTGCGCAGCCAGGTGATGCCGAGGAGGCTGCACGCTCGGGGGTTTTCTTTCGCAGCGGTGCGGTAAAAGCAGCACCGTCACCCACTGCGAGTACGGCCATGCCCGAGCCGGTATCGGGCAACCAGCCGTTCAATCCGATGGCCTCTGCCGTCGCGTCGGCGCAACCGACCGACCCGACTGCGGTGCAAAACCGGCAGGATCAGAAGCAGGCGTTTGTCGCCAATGGCGGCGACACCGCGACCCGCAATCCGGCCAGCTTGCAATTGCCAGCCTCTCCCTATCAGGTAATGGCGGGCACTATCATTCCGGCAGCGCTGGTGACGGGTATCAATTCCGACCTGCCGGGACAGGTCATCGCCAACGTCACCGAGGCGGTCTACGACACGGCCACGGGTCGCTTCCTGCTGATTCCGCAGGGCTCGCGCCTGATCGGCCGCTACGACAGCCAGGTGTCATTCGGCCAGCGGCGCGTGTTACTCGTGTGGACGCGGTTGATCCTGCCCGATACCTCATCCATTTCGCTCGACCGCCTGCCCGGCATCGACCCGGCGGGTTATGCCGGACTGGAAGATGGCGTCGATTGGCATTGGGACCGCATCCTCGCCGGTGCTGCGTTGTCCACGCTGCTCGGCGTAGGTGCTGAGCTGGCTGCGCCTGATCGCACCGGCAGCGATAGCAAAATCATCATTGCCACGCGCCAGAGCGGGCAGGACACAGTGAACCAGGTCGGTCAGGAGATCACCAAACGCAACGTGAGCATCCAGCCGACGCTCACTATCCGGCCCGGCTTCCCGATGCGGGTCATGGTGAACAAGGATCTGATCCTGCGGCCGTATCAGCCGCTGTTCTTCCAGAGGGGATCGTCGCAATGAGCGTGTCCGCCAACAAGCTGCGGCTGGGGCCGCTGCCCAAGACCGAGACCGTCAAGGTCACCATTGCGCTCGCCACGACGTTGAAGGCCGACTTGGAGCGCTACGCCGCGCTGCATGCGCAGACCTACGGCGAGCCGATTGATGCCGCCACGCTGATCCCGCACATGCTTGAAGCGTTCATGGCGCGGGATCGAGGGTTCAAGAAGAGCAAGGCGAAGTGATTCACAACCACGCCGCGCGAGCGCAATCGGAATACGCTCATGCACGCCTGAGCGAGTTTTCAATAGATGCCGGAAAGATCACCATCACAGGACCGAATTTATATCGGCCGTTGCAATGCACTCAGCAACTGCCCTTCTGATGGAGAAGATCATGAACAAAGCAGATCGAAGTCTGCAGGCCGCGAGGTCGAACAACGACACTGATGCAAATGACCTGCACGGCATGCCGCTACCACGACTGATCGCGCCGAATATCTTGCCGTTCCGACGCACGATACGCCGTCCCGAGTTGCGACAGATCGTGCCTCTGGCCGACACCACGATCTACGACATGGAACGGCGCGGTGAATTTCCGCGCAGGTTCAATCTGACCGCACGCTGCGTGGTGTGGGATTTGACGGAGGTAGAGGCATGGCTTGATGCGCGCCGCCAAGCTTCCGACAGCGCGCAGATAAAACGAGCCCCCTCGCCGGACGTTCGTCAGCGCAAGCACCGCCCCGTCAAAGCAACGCCTGTGTCGTGATGATCTTCATCGACGGAGGCAGCAACGTCGGGGTGTGCGATTCGCCGGCCACCCAGGCGTCAACCATGTCGGCCCACTCTTGCAGCATGTGGCGGCGCTGCTCGGCGTATTCAGCCTTGTTATAGATGCCGCGTGATGAACGGCCATCTTCGTGGGCAAGACACTTCTCGATCCAGTCACTGTTGAAGCCCAACTCGTTGAGGATGGTCGAACCGGTGCGACGCAGGTCATGCACGGTGAAATTTTCGATTGGCAGACCCTTCGCTTTCGACCGCTCCACGACTATCTGCCCGACACGGTTCAGCGTGGCGTTCGACATACACTTGTCGCCGTCATAGCGCGAAGGGAGCAGGTATTTGGAGCCACCGGCGCAGGTGCGCAGTGCGATCATGATGTCGAGCGCCTGCTGCGACAGGTAGATGTTGTGGGCCTTGCCGGCCTTCATGCGGGCTTTTGGGATAGTCCACAGTGCATTCTCGAAGTCGATCTCATCCCATGTCGCGTGGATCAGTTCGCCTTTGCGCACCAGCGTGAGCAAGATCAGCCGCAGACCCAGTTTGATGGTCGGGTACGAAGCGACGTACTCCAACTGCTTGAGCATGATGCGTATCTCGGACGGCGACAGCGCTCGATCCCGTGCCACGAAAGTGGCGATCGACGATGGTCCAACGTCGTCGGCAGGATTGGCCACCTTCTCGCCGTGCAAGATGGCAAAACCGTAGATTTGCTTGATGATGTCGCGAACGTGGATTGCCGTTGCTGGCGCTCCCCTCCCTTTCACCTTGTCGCACAGATCGCGCAGGTCATCAGGACTGATCTCGCTCAGCAAGCGACTCTTGAACACAGGCAGGATGTCCCGGTCAAGGATGCTCTTGCGCATCGACCGCGTGCTGTCAGCCATCCGCGCACCCTCGTACCACTCGTCGGTAAATTCCTGGAAGGTTTTGGCGTCCGAAAGGCGCCTCTTCTCTCGCTGCTTTTCCTGAGCCGGGGACTGTCCTTCCGAAACGGCCCGCTTCGCGTCGATGCACTTTTCGCGTGCACGAGCCAGCGACAGACCGCCTGGCCCATAACGGCCAATCGTCAGCGTTTCGCGCCTGCTATTGATCCGGTAGTCATAACGGAACGTGACGGTACCCGCCGTCGAGACCGTCACATACATGCCATCCCTGTCCGTCACCTTGTAGGGCGCATCCTTGGGTTTGAGATTCTTCAGTGCGGTATCGGTCAGCATGGTGTCCTCCTGAGAACGGCAATTTTACCGTCAACGGTTCAAAAGACACAGAATGCTCTGAAACCCGCATGAATACTAGCTCTTTCTCTTATTTTTTACCGTCATAGCCGAAAACAGTCAGACGGTAAATATTTTTAGATGACTTGCCTAGCTTTCATTACCGTCAGGATTACCGACAAAAAGATTCGCTTACCGTCAATAGATGCCGATAGCTTTCGCGATATATACTTATATAAATCAATAAGTTAAGTGGCTTTTCCGATAGTCCGCGAAAGCTACCGAAAGACCTAAAATCATTCCCACTCAATGGTGGCGGGTGGTTTGCTGCTCACGTCATACGTGACCCGGTTGATGCCCCGGACTTCGTTGATGATTCGGCTCGATACCTTTTTCAACAGTGCATAAGGCAACTCGGCCCAGTCTGCTGTCATGAAGTCGCTGGTTTGCACTGCGCGCAGCGCCACCACGTAGTCGTAGGTGCGGCCGTCGCCCATGACACCCACGCTTTTGACCGGCAGGAACACGGTAAAAGCCTGGCTGGTCAATTCGTACCAGCTTTTGCCAGTGGCTTCGTCGATGAAGTTGTTCAGCTCTTCAATAAAGATGGCATCGGCGCGGCGTAGCAAATCGGCGTATTCTTTTTTGACTTCACCCAAAATGCGCACGCCCAGACCGGGGCCCGGGAACGGATGGCGATAGACCATGTGGTAGGGCAAGCCCAATGCCACGCCAAGTTCACGCACCTCGTCCTTGAACAATTCACGCAATGGCTCCAGCAGTTTCAGGCCCAATTGCTCGGGCAGGCCGCCGACGTTATGGTGGCTCTTGATGACCACCGCTTTTTTGTTCTTGGCGCCACCAGACTCGATGACATCCGGGTAAATGGTGCCCTGGGCCAACCACTTGGCCCCGCGCTTGCTTGCATCCGAGGCCGTGAGTGCCGCCGCCTGCGCTTTGAACACCTCAACAAATTCGCGACCAATGATCTTGCGCTTGGCTTCGGGCTCGCTCACGCCCGCCAGATGCCCCAAAAACTGGTCGGCCGCATCAACGCGTATCACTTTGGCGTGCAACTTGCCGACAAACATGTCCATCACCATGTCACCTTCATTGAGGCGAAGCAGGCCATGGTCGACAAAAACACAGGTGAGCTGGTCACCGATAGCGCGGTGAATCAATGCTGCCGCCACCGACGAATCGACCCCGCCTGACAGTCCCAGGATAACTTCTTCGTCACCCACCTGGGCGCGAATGGCGGCCACCGCCTCGCTGATGTAGTCGCCCATGATCCAGTCTGCGCGCGTGCCACAGATGTCAAGCACAAAACGCTCCAGAATGGCTGCACCGCGTTTGGTGTGGGTGACTTCCGGGTGAAACTGCACAGCATAAAAGCGACGTTCTTCATCGGCCATACCGGCGATCGGGCAGCTGTCGGTACTGGCCATCAGCTTGAAACCGGGGGGCAACTCGGTGACCTTGTCACCGTGGCTCATCCAGACCTGCAGCATGCCATGGCCTTCGGGAGTGGTGAAGTCCTGGATGCCGTTGAGCAGGGTGGTATGGCCGTGCGCGCGCACGTTGGCATGACCAAACTCGCGCTGGTGGCCACTGGTAACGAGGCCGCCCAGCTGGTGTGCCATGGTTTGCATGCCGTAGCAAATACCCAGCACTGGAACGCCCAACTCGAACACCACCTGGGGTGCCTTGTCGGTGCTGTCTTCATAGACGCTGGCGTGGCTACCTGACAGGATGATGCCTTTGAGCATGCCATCGCGGGCATAGGCGCGAATCCAGTCGTCGGTCACGTCACAGGCATGCACTTCACAAAAAACGTGGGCTTCGCGAATGCGTCGTGCAATGAGTTGGGTGACTTGCGAACCGAAGTCGAGAATAAGAATTTTTTGATGCATGAAGATCCTTATTCAGCCCTGTAATTCGGGGCTTCTTTGGTGATCTGCACGTCGTGCACGTGGCTTTCGCGGATACCGGCGGTGGTGATTTCGACAAACTCCGCTTTCTCCTGCATTTCTTCGATGGTGGCACAGCCGCAATAACCCATGCTGGCGCGCAGGCCCCCCGCCATTTGATAAATGATGGCAACCATCGAGCCCTTGTAGGGAACGCGGCCTTCAATGCCTTCAGGCACCAGTTTGTCGGCATTCGGGTTGCCGGTGCTGGATTCCTGAAAGTAACGATCCGCACTGCCCTGCTGCATGGCACCGATGCTGCCCATGCCGCGGTAGCTTTTATAGCTTCGGCCCTGGAACAGAATGACTTCACCCGGAGCTTCTTCGGTGCCGGCAAACATGCCCCCCATCATCACGGTGCTGGCACCTGCGGCGATGGCTTTGGAGATGTCACCACTGAACCGGATACCGCCGTCGGCAATCAGGGGCACGCCGGTGCCCTTGAGGGCGGTGGCCACGCTGTCAATCGCCATGATCTGCGGCACACCGACACCCGCGACGATGCGCGTGGTGCAAATGGAACCAGGACCGATGCCGACCTTCACTGCATCGGCACCGGCTTCCACCAGGGCCAGTGCAGCAGCACCCGTGGCGATGTTGCCACCAATCACCTCGACATTCGGAAAATTCTGCTTGACCCAGCGCACCCGGTCCAGCACGCCCTTGCTGTGGCCATGTGCGGTGTCCACCACAATGGCGTCCACCCCGGCACGGGCCAGCAATTCCACACGCTCTTCGGTGCCCTCGCCTACGCCAACAGCCGCACCAACGCGCAATTTACCTTGCGCGTCACGCGCAGCGTTGGGAAAGCTGGTTTGTTTGGTGATGTCCTTCACAGTGATCAGACCCTTGAGCTCAAAAGCGTCGTTGACCACCAGCAGGCGTTCAATCTTGTATTGATTCAACAACACTTTGGCCTGGGTGATGGTGGTGCCATCTGGCACG
Organism: Rhodoferax sp.; assembly: GCA_029946045.1. Taxonomy (GTDB): domain Bacteria; phylum Pseudomonadota; class Gammaproteobacteria; order Burkholderiales; family Burkholderiaceae_C; genus Rhodoferax. Next base: position 5,076 of record JAQSDS010000457.1, on the reverse strand, counting down.
GTTACCAGCCTGTCACGCGGCGTCATGATGTGGCTCACGGGCAGGTCCAGACGCGTCTCGAAGCGCAAATCGCGCCCGGTCACCAAACCAACCACCTTGCCGCCGTCACACACGGGAAAACCAGACACACCCAATTGAGCGGACAAGTCCATGACTTGACGCACGGTGTGCTGGGGCGTGATCACCACCGGGTCACGCAACACGCCGGATTCGTAGCGTTTCACTTTGGCAACCTTGGCAGCTTGCTGCTGCGCTGTCATGTTTTTATGCACAATGCCAATGCCACCCTCCTGCGCAATGGCGATGGCCAAGCGGGACTCTGTGACCGTGTCCATGGCCGCAGAGACCAGGGGCAGATTGAGTGCAATATTGCGGGTGAAACGGGTGGCGAGGGAAGTGTCCTTGGGCAGGACTTGGGAATAGGCTGGCACCAATAGAACATCGTCAAAGGTGAGCGCTTTACCGATCAGGCGCATGTTTAAAGCTCCAAATCGTCGATTGTATCTGGCGCTTGACCTGCCGGCTGACATAAACTCGTGCGTTATGAAACAAAGCCCCCGCGTCTTTTTAGTTATTTTCAGTTTGCTGTCCAGCAGTGCGATGGCGCAATGGGCTTGGACGGACGAAGACGGCCGCACGGTATTCAGCGACCGTGCGCCCGCCACCAGCGTTCCTGACAAGCGCATTTTCAAGCGCCCTGCCCCGGTCAAGCTGACGCCGAACAAGGATCCAGGGCCAAACGCGGGTGCTGACGCGGCGAGCGCCAAAACGGCTAGCTCAGCCCTGCCTGCGGCCAGCACGCCCCAAGCTACGGGACTCGACAAGGAACTGGCCGAACGCAAGAAAAAGACAGAGCAAGCCCAGGCCGAGCAGCGCAAGCTTGAAGAGGAGCGCGTTAACAAGATAAAAGCTGACAACTGCGAGCGCGCCAGGCAAGCCCAGAAGACGCTGGAGTCAGGCGTTCGACTGTCGCGCACCAATGCCCAGGGCGAGCAGGAAGTACTGGACGATGCCGCCCGGGCGGCCGAGGCCAAACGCATTCAGTCGATCGTGGCCTCAGACTGCAGGTGATCAATAGCCGGCTTTGGAGCCCGCTCGTTTGTTGACAAACAAGCCAGCGCCACGACTGCCCTGGCGTGCGAAGCGTTCACGCCGCGCCACTTTGGGGTCCACTCGTAAGGGTCGGTAAATTTCCACCCGGTCCCTATCCCGCAGGGATTGGTCGAGTTTGGCTCGCCGGCCCCAAACGCCAACGAGCGCGTGAGCATGGTCGATCTCGGGGAAGCGTGACAACAGACCGCTTTGTTGCAAAGCCTGTAACACCGTGCAGGGTTCTTTGAGCAGCAGCTTGACTTCGGCAAGCTCGCGCGCTTTGGGCGCGTACACAACGCTCAGGTGCAGCAGGGATTCACTCACCATAGGCCTGTTTGGCACGCTTGACAAAGGCATCAACCATGCTGGCCGCAATTTTGTCAAATACCGGGCTCACCAACCTGCCAATGGCGCTCTCGAAGCTGTAGGTCAGGATCAATTCGACCTTGCAGGCACGCTCGTTAGCGTCGCCAAGAGGCAAGAAATTCCATTCGCCTTCCAGCTTGGAAAAGGGTCCGTTCACCAGGTTGATGGTGACCTGGCGGTCGAGTACATGCACATTGCGGGTGCTAAAGGTTTGGTGAATTCCTGAAAATGCGATGCCAATTTCTGCCAGCATGCCATTTTCTTCATGCGCCACCACACGCGCTTTGTCGCACCAGGGTAAAAACTGCGGGTACTGGTCAACATCTGTGACAAGACGGTACATCTCGGCTGGGCTGTACCAAATTAAAACGGATTTTTTGACAGTTTTCATAGAATGCGATTATGGACATGATTTTAGTCAAGCCTGGCTTGCCTGTTCCCCTCTTCAAACTCAGCTCATGGCAAAAAAACCCGACACATCTTCCCGCATCGCCGACAACAAGAAAGCGGCTTTCAATTATTTCTTCGAGGAACGTTTCGAGGCTGGCATCGTGCTGGAAGGCTGGGAGGTCAAGTCGCTGCGCGAGGGCAAGGTCCAACTGACCGACGGCTACGTGGTGGTGCGCAATGGTGAATTGTTCATCATCGGTCTGCAAATCAACCCCTTGGGCACCGCGTCAACCCACATCAGTCCGGACAAGCAGCGCACCAAGAAATTATTGATGCACAAGGAGGAAATCAAGCGCCTCATTGGCAAGGTGGAGCAAAAGGGCTATACCCTGGTGCCCATCAACCTGCACTGGAAAAACGGCAAGGTCAAGTGTGAGATTGCCCTGGCCAAAGGCAAGGCAGAGCATGACAAGCGCGACACCATCAAGGACCGCGAGGGCAAACGCGAGGTAGAACGGGCCATGAAGAGCCGCCAACGTTGAGTGTGGGACAGCATATTGGGGCTGTTACAATCTTCGGTTTGCTGACAACATCCACAGACTCAAGGAACACATATCATGGCATCTGGAAAACCCAAGAAAAAGAACCCCCGCCTGGCATCAGGCCGTAAACGCGTCCGTCAGGACATCAAAATCAACGCAGCCAACACCTCGCTGCGTTCCAAATACCGCACTGCGGTGAAAAACGTGGAAAAAGCTGTTCTGGGTGGCGACAAAGCCAAGGCCACAGAGCTGTTTGCCAAAATGCAAGCTGTGGTTGACACCGTGGCCGACAAGGGCATTTTCCACAAAAACAAGGCAGCTCGTGACAAGAGCCGTCTGTCTGCCAAGGTGAAAGCCCTGGCACTCGCCGCCTAAATTTTAGGCAAATCGCACGAACTTGCCAAACCGTCAGGAAAAGCAAGTTCGCCGTTTGTAACGGGTGCGCTGTCAGCAAAAGCAAAAAAGCCGTCTTCGTGACGGCTTTTTTGCTTTTGTTCTTTTGCGCCAGGCATGAGGCCCACGTCCGCGCTAGTTGTCAGTTTTTGGGGTGATGGTCGGAGTGCGGCTGATGCGTGCTGTTGGGTGGCGCACCATGATGCACCTGAAGTTCATTGTCTTTGGCAAAACCCATCACGAAGTCCCAAGCCATGACATGGTGCGCCCGCAAGTCCTCGTGCACCACAACACAGCGCACGTTGTTGACGCTGCTGGGAATGCACCAAGGAGAATAGGCCAGATGGCGACCTGTGGGTGCGCCGCCAGGGCGAAATTGACTCATCACGCCAGCCAGACGCTCGGCCCAGTCACTGGGACGAAATGCACGTCCGGAACTGGTCATGCCCAGGATATAAACTTTTTTTGAAGTGTGTGGAACCATCGGGTAGAGGTCTTGAGGAGGTTGCGTGCGGGTTGCTACAACGCCGAGTGATTCTAACCTAATCTTATGTCTTATACAAGACTTGAGACCCACTGGTCATTGGCGCCTCGCAAACATGCCAAAGATTGTTCCGTACCAAGCCGCAAGGTATTTGATCGGTCTAAAATCAACAGCCAATGGCCCAATCTGCATTGGGCCGTTTTGTTTATTGCCTTCCCCAGGAGACTTATCCGATGCCCGCCGTCAGTCCAGCCATTGAAGCCAGTTCGCCGCACGTGATGAACACCTACGGTCGTTTGCCCATAGCGCTAAGTCACGGCCAGGGTTGCCGCGTTTGGGATGTGAATGGCAAATGTTATCTCGACGCACTGGGTGGAATTGCTGTCAACACGCTGGGCCATAACCACACGAAACTGGTGCCCGCGCTGCAGGACCAGATCAGCAAGATCATCCACAGTTGCAATTACTACCATGTGCCGAACCAGGAAGTTCTGGCCAAAATGTTGGTCGAGCTCTCTGGCATGACCAACGTGTTCTTTTGCTCCACCGGACTCGAGGCCAACGAGGCCGCGCTCAAACTGGCGCGCAAATTTGGCCATGACAAGGGCATTGAACGCCCGGAAATTGTGGTCTACGAAAAAGCCTTTCACGGTCGCTCCATCGCGACCCTGAGCGCCACTGGCAACCCCAAAATTCAGGCCGGCTTTGGTCCTCTGGTCGAAGGTTTCATCCGCGTACCCATCAATGACATTGAGGGCCTGAAACAGGCCACTGACGGCAACCCCAATGTGGTGGCGGTGTTTTTTGAGGCCATTCAAGGCGAAGGCGGCATCAACCCGATGCACTCGGACTACCTTCGCGAGCTGCGCGCCCTGTGCGACGCCCGTGACTGGCTGATGATGGTTGATGAAGTGCAGTGCGGCATGGGGCGCACTGGCAAGTGGTTTGCCCACCAGTGGGCAGGCATCGTGCCCGACGTGATGCCGCTGGCCAAGGGTCTCGGCTCAGGCGTGCCAGTGGGCGCAGTTGTAGCAGGGCCAAAGGCCGCGCATATCTTTCAGCCCGGCAGCCATGGCACGACCTTTGGTGGCAACCCGCTGGCCATGCGCGCTGGCGTGGAAACCATCCGGATCATGAAGGAAGATGGCCTGCTTGAAAACGCCGCATCGGTTGGGGCGCACCTGAAATCCGGCCTGCAGGTGGCACTGGCGTCTGAGATCGCCAGCGGCACTGTCAGGGAAATTCGTGGCCAAGGGCTGATGCTTGGAATTGATCTGGTCAAGCCATGCGGCGCGTTGACGCAGCAAGCGGCTGATGCAGGTTTGCTGATCAGCGTGACTGCTGACACTGTGGTTCGCCTGGTGCCGCCACTGATTTTGAACCGTGCCGAGGCTGACGAAATCGTCGCTTTGCTGTGCCCCCTGATATCAGCCTTTTTGAAGGACGCCTCATGAAGCCGGCCAGCCAAGGCATTCCCAGCACCATTCCCAAAGGCGCTCCCCCGGTGCGGCACTACTTGCAATTTTCGGATCTGTCGGCGGATGAATACGCCTACCTGCTGGAGCGTGCTGCCTTCATCAAGGCCAAATTCAAGACGTTCACCCGGCATCAGCCGCTCGTGGACCGCACGCTGGCAATGATCTTTGAGAAAGCTTCGACACGGACACGCGTCAGTTTTGAGGCCGGCATGTACCAGTTGGGCGGCAGCGTGGTGCATCTGACCACCGGCGACAGTCAGCTCGGTCGCGCTGAACCGATCGAAGACAGTGCCCGGGTCATCAGCCGCATGTCAGACCTGGTGATGATCCG
>JAQSDS010000456.1 GCA_029946045.1 Rhodoferax sp. | reverse complement strand
CCACGCACCGGCGAAAACACGCCGTAGTGCGGATGGATACGATTGTTGGGTGCCTCCCCGAGGGCCGCAATTTCTACCCCCACGCGGCGCCATTCGTGGGCGCTGGTGACCCCCAGCAGTTCGCGCAGCGACACCACCGAGCTGCCTGCTTCAGGCTGGCCCTCGCCCCAGGCCTCGGTGCAGGCTGCGGTGACATCCGGCGCGCGGCGCTGGGCAATGTGGTAGCTGGCGTCGAGCTCGATCAGCAGCATGCCCAGCGTGCGTGCGCGTTGTGCCTGGGCCTGACGGTGCAAATTGAACGCCTCGGTCATGGGAATGGGCTGGGCGGCCTTGATGCGCTTGCGCTTGGGCACCTGTTCGATGCGCCGCACGATGGCCTGCAGCAACTGGCGGGCGTTTTGGAAGTCGCCGCGCCACAACATGCCGGTGCCGGCGCAGGCCAGGCGATAGGCACTGTCGGCGGTCAACGTGTCGTCGGCCAGCACCACGCGTTTGGGTGGCAGGCCGCCACGTTCACTGCGCCAACGGGCCGAGCAGGCCTGTTCGGCCTCAAGCCATTGAAGTCGTGGGGGAAGGGTGGACACGTCGGTCGTGGGCTGGGCAAGGTTGAGGGGCATGAAAGCAGTCTTGATTGGAATGGAGATGGTTGTAACAGATTGGGCCTGCAGCGGGCACATTGGTATTTTCCCTAGTGTCCCCGGACAGCTGTTTGACAGTTTGGGTCCGCATCATCGCATGGTCATCAACACCTAAGGAGACTTCGATGCGTCGTGATACTTTTCTGAAATCCATGGCTGCGCTGGCTGTGAGCGGCGGTTTGCCGCTGTCGGCCTTTGCCGCCGCTAACGTCAAAATGATGATTCCGGCCAATCCGGGTGGCGGCTGGGACGGCACGGGCCGGGCTCTGGGTAAAGCCCTGACGGAAGCCAAAGTGGCCGACACCGTGACCTATGAAAACAAGGGTGGTGCTGCAGGTGCGCTGGGTCTAGCGCAGTTTGTCAACGCCAGCAAGGGTGATCCCAATGCCCTGATGGTCATGGGTGCGGTCATGCTGGGCGGCATCATCACCGGCAAACCGCCGGTTTCCATCACGGCGGCGACACCGATTGCGCGCCTGACCAGCGAATACAACGTGTTTGTGCTGCCTGCCAACTCCCCCTTCAAGACCATGGCCGATGTGGTGGCCCAGCTGAAAAAGGACCCTGGCAGCGTCAAGTGGGGCGGCGGTTCACGCGGCTCCACCGAACACATTGCCGCGGCCATGATCGCGCGCGCGGTCGGTGTGGACCCCGCCAAGATCAACTACGTCGCTTTCCGGGGCGGCGGTGAGGCTACCGCAGCGATTCTGGGCGGCAATGTGACCATTGGCGGCAGCGGCTACAGCGAGTTTTCCGAATACATCAAATCCGGCAAGATGGTCCCGATTGGTGTTACTTCGGCTGCGCGCCTCAAAGGCATCGACGTGCCCACCCTCAAGGAGCTGGGTATTCCCGTTGAAATTGGCAACTGGCGCGGTGTCTATGGTGCGCCTGGCATCACAGCGGCGCAGCGCAAGGCCCTGACCGACATGGTCATCAAAGCCACCCAGTCCAAATCCTGGCAAGAAGATCTGGTCAAAAACAACTGGACACCCGCTGTGCTCAGTGGTGATGCTTTCGAGAAGTTTGTTGACGATGACTTTGCCTCGCTGCGCGCGACCATGGTCAAGTCCGGCATGATCTAAAAACCAACAGGAGTCACCCATGCGAAAACGCGCGCTGGCAAGCCACTCACCCTTTCTGCAAGCCTTGGTGGGTGTCGGCGTGCTGCTGCTGGCCCTCGGGCTGGCGCTGGGTGCACTGTTCATTCCGGCCAACGCGGGTTACGCCGGCGTTGGCCCCAATTTTTTGCCCTGGGTGGTGTCAATCGCCCTGGGGCTTTGTGGCATCCTGCTGATCCGCAAGGCGCGGCGGGGTGGCTTTCTGCACATGGAAGAGCATGGTGGTGAACATCCCTATTGGGCGGGTTTTGCCTGGATGTCGGCAGGCATGCTGCTCAACGCCGCGTTGATCACCCGCGTTGGTTTTATCCTGAGTTGTGCCTTGTGTTTTGTGCTGGCCGCTCGCGGTTTGCGCAGCGCACAGGGTGACGGGCAGGGCACCACAGGCTGGCTCACAGATACAGTGGTGGCATTGATGATTGCCGCGCCGGTGTACTGGATGTTTACCAAGTTCCTGGGCATCAACCTGCCTGGTTTGACCGAAAGTGGGTGGCTTTGATGGACCTGATGGAAACCTGGAACCTTCTGCTACAAGGCTTTGCCACCGCAGGCACCCCGGTGAACCTGCTGTGGGCCTTGGTCGGCTGCGCCCTGGGCACGGCAGTGGGGGTGTTGCCAGGCATTGGACCGGCTACGGCCGTTGCCATGCTGCTGCCCATCACCACGCAGGTGGAAGCCACGGCCTCGATGATCTTTTTCGCAGGCATTTATTACGGTGCCATGTACGGTGGCTCCACCACCTCGATTCTTCTCAACACGCCTGGCGAGACTGCCACCATGGTGACAGCCATGGAAGGCAACAAAATGGCCAAGAGTGGCCGTGCCGGTGCCGCACTGGCGACGTCGGCCATTGGCTCTTTTGTGGCCGGCACCATTGCCACGGTGATCGTCACCTTGTTTGCTCCGGTGGTGGCTGACTTTGCCGTCAAGCTCGGCCCGCCCGAATACTTCATGCTGATGCTGCTGGCTTTCACCACCGTGAGTGCGGTGCTGGGGCAGAGCACGGTGCGCGGCCTGACTGCCCTGTTTATCGGTTTGGCGGCTGGCCTGGTGGGCATGGACCAGATCACCGGGCAGGTGCGCTATACCGGCGGTGTGCCCGAGTTTTTGGACGGCATCGAGATCGTGCTGGTGGCGGTGGGCCTGTTTGCTGTCGCGGAAGCCATGCATGCGGTGCTGTTTGAAGGCAAGACGGTGGAAACCGAGAACCACATGAGCCGCGTCACCATGACGAAGAGCGACTGGCACCGTTCCATTCCGGCGTGGCTGCGTGGTACCGCCATTGGCGCGCCTTTTGGCTGTATTCCGGCGGGCGGCACCGAGATCCCGACTTTTTTGAGTTATGCCCTGGAGAAAAAGCTTGCCAAAGGGGAGATTCAGGCCGAATTTGGCACCAAGGGTGCGATTGAAGGTGTGGCCGGTCCGGAGGCAGCCAACAACGCCACGGTCACTGCCGCGCTGATCCCGCTGCTCACGCTGGGTATTCCAACTTCCAACACCACCGCCATCATTTTGGGCGCGTTCCAGAATTACGGCATCCAGCCCGGGCCGCAGCTGTTCACCACCTCGGCGGGCCTGGTCTGGGCGCTGATTGCCTCGCTGTACATCGGTAACGTGATGCTACTGGTGCTTAATTTACCCATGATCGGCCTGTGGGTGAAGCTGCTCAAGGTGCCCAAACCGCAGCTTTATGCGGGGATTCTGATTTTTGCCACGGTCGGCGCTTACGGCATGCGGCAAAGCGCGTTCGATCTGTTCCTGCTCTATGGCATTGGCCTGGTGGGCCTGGTGATGCGGCGCTTCAACTTCCCGACCGCGCCGGTGCTGGTGGGCATGATTCTGGGCCCGCTGGCAGAAGCCCAGTTGCGCAATGCCATCTCGATCGGCGAGGGCAGCGCCCTGATTTTCCTGCAGCGCCCGATGTCGCTGGGCCTGCTGGTGGTGATCGTGTTGATCATGGTGCTGCCGCGATTGCTCAAAAAACGCAGTTGAGTTAGGTGTTGGCGCGGGCGCTTTGCTCGACTTGAGGGTGACAGCGCCGCAGGGTCTGGCAGGCTTCGTCAAAGGCGAACTGCTGCAATTGGCTTGCCAGTTGGTGGTGGTCCTCGCCCAACACCAGCGCCAGTTCTGCACTGTGTTGTTGAAACAGACGCAGTGCTGCTGCATCGCTTTGGCCCAGTAGTTGTTCCAGCTTGGCCAGCACCTGGCGCATGTGGCTGGCATCGGGCATGACCGCAGCAGGTCTGGGCTCGGCGGCCGGCATGACAGTGGCGCTGTGCTGGGCACTGTCCTCGCTGGTTCTGTTTACCCCAGGTAGCCAGGCCAGCAGTTTGGCGTAGAGGATGTCGGGCTCGATCGGCTTGGACACAAAGTCGTTCATACCCGCTTCGCTGGCGGCCAGGCGGTCAGCTGCCAAGGCGCTTCCCGAAAGTGCAATGATGGGCAGGGTTTGGCCCAGGGGCAGGGCACGCAGGGCACGGGTAGCCTGAAAACCATCCATCTGCGGCATCTGCAGGTCCATCAGCACCAGGTCGTAACTTGCACCCATTGCACCCATTTCATTCATCCGCGCCAGCGCTTGCTGGCCATCGCTGGCGGTGTGCACTTCCAGTCCAACGTGGTTCAGCAACTCCTGCGCCACTTCCCGATTCAAGTGGTTGTCATCCACCAGCAAGATGCGTTGACCCGCATGCCGCGCCAGCAGTTCTTGTCCGGCCGCTGTGGCCTGTGGAGGGGTGATCGGGTGTTGTGGACTTCGGCTGAGCGTCACCCTGGCGGTGAACCAGAAGGTGCTGCCTTGGCCCGGCACGCTGCGCACACCGGCATCACCCCCCATGAGTTGCGCCAGGCTGCGGGTGATGGCCAGCCCTAAACCGGTGCCGCCATAGTGCCGCGTGGTGGAGGCATCACCCTGCTCGAAATTCTTGAACAGGCGCTGGATGGTCGCTTCGTCCAGACCCATGCCGGTGTCGGTCACTTCAAAGCGCAGCGTGGTTTGGTCACTCACTTTGTCGCTCTGCGACACGCAAATGCTGACACTACCGCTGGGGGTGAATTTGACCGCATTGCTGGCCAGATTGAGCAGCGCCTGGCGCAGCCGGGTGGCGTCGGCCTGCACCCACAGCGCCAGGGCGTCGCCGCTAACCTGAAATGTCAGGCCTTTGGCCAGCGCATCAGGTTCGATCAGGGTTTGCACATGGCCAAGCACCTCCGAAATCTGAAACTGGTGCTGCTCCAGCGTGATTTTTCCAGCTTCAATTTTGGAGATGTCGAGCACATCGTTGATGATGCTCAGCAGGTGGCGGCAGGCGCTGTCGATCTTGTTGAGCTTGTCCAGTTGGGCCGGGCTGGCGCTGTCATTGCGCAGCAGGTGGTTCAGGCCCATGATGGCGTTCATGGGGGTGCGTATTTCATGGCTCATGTTGGCCAGAAAGGCGCTTTTGGCCTGGTTGGCCGCGTCTGCTTCATGACGCGCCGTGGTGAGTTCCTGGGTGCGTTGCGCCACCAGCTCTTCGAGGTGATGGCGGTAGCCGTCAAGTTCAATGCCGATGTGCTTCTTCTCGGTGATGTCTTCCTTGACTGCGACATAGTGGCTGATGCTGCCATCTTGCTGGCGCAAGGGGGTGATGATGGCAAATTCAATGTACTCGCTGCCGTCTTTTCGCCGGTTATAGAGCTCGCCTTTCCACATCCGGCCCTGTGTCATGGAAGCCCACATATCTTCATACGTGTGTTTGGGTGTTTTGCCAGATTGCAATATTTTTGGGTTTCGACCGATGATCTCGTGTGCCGGGTAACCGGTGGTGCGCTCAAACGCGTCGTTGACGTATTCAATTTCGGCGTTCAGGTTGGTGATGACGATGCTCTCGGGGCTTTGCGCCACAGCCTGTGACAACTTGCGCAATTGCTCCTGTGTTTTTTCGCGCTCGGTCACATCCCGAATCAAGGCCATTTTGGCGGGTCGCTGCTCGAAAGTAATCGGGTGCACGGCGATCTCGACCAGCATCACCCGGCCATCTTTGTGCAGATGCCGGTAGATGCCGCCCTGGTAGGGCACACTGGCGGTGCTGGCCAAAACGTCCATCAGGATGGGCAGGTCGTGTTCAGGCCGAATATCTTTTAGGGTCATCGCCATGAATTCATCGAAACTGTAGCCATAGTGTGCAATGGCAGCCTCGTTGACCGACAAAAAAGCCAGTGTTTCCAGGTCGAACACCCACATCGGATAGGGGTTGCTGTTGTACAGGGCCTTGTAGTGTGCCTGGCTGTTTTTCAGGTCAAGCTCGGCGCGGCGCTGACGCACGATGCGCCAGATGGCCTCGGCGATCAGGCGCACCGTTTCCGAATCGGTATCGGTGTAAAAATTTGGCTTGTTGCCGACACCAGCCATCATGCGCACCAGGCCGCCGTCCAGCACGGGCACGCTGATCAAGCGGTCCAGCCGCGCGTGGCCCTCTGGCAAGCCATGTTTGCCGCTGGCATGGGCGTAGTCGTTGAACACCACCGTTCCTTTTTGGCGCAAGGCGTCGGCCCAGATGCCCGCTTGGCTGATGGGGTAGTGGCTGTCAAAAGCGGCCGTGCAGTAGTGTGCCAAGGTGCCGCTGGACCAGGTCACCAGCTCAATGGTTTCCTGGTCTTCGTTGACAAAATGGATGAATCCAATCTGGCTGCCCGTGAGCTGTTCTGCCACGCCCAAACCATGTTGCATGAAGCTGCGCTCGTCCATGGCTTCAGCCGCAGCGGGCAAGTCGAGCAGCGCCTGGGTGCGCCGGGCTAATTGGGCGATGGTGTGCTGCTCGTGCAGTAACGCAGAGGTTGACTCTTGCAGCCAGCGCCGGCTCAAAACAAACAGCCACGTGGTGGTCACCAGCACAAAGACGGCACCCTTATAGGTGCTGAATCTGACGATCTCGGCCGGGTCATTGACAAGCCAGCCCAGCACCTGGTCAGAAAAGACAATCCACAACACCGCAAAGCTGGCGTAGCTCAGGGTGATTTTCAACGCCACCTGGTTGGGCGTGCGTTCGACGCGGGCTTGGGCTGGCACGGCAGGCTTGATGGCGTCAGGCATGGCGGCAGTGCGTGTGTTCAGGGGGTAACGGGATCGTCACGGTACTGCATGGCAATGGACGCAAAGGCGTCGAAATGGCGCAGAAAGGCTTCTGCAATATCGGGATCGAAATGCAGGCTGCGCTGCTCAGCCATCAGTTCCCGCGCCTGCGCAAAGGAAAACGCCGGTTTGTACACCCGCGCCGAGATCAGGGCGTCGAACACATCGGCAATGGCCATCAGGCGTGCTGCCACCGGAATGGCATCGCCCGCCAGCTGGTCGGGGTAGCCCTTGCCATCCCATCGCTCGTGGTGCCAGTGGGCAATCTCTTTGGCCAGGGTCAGAAACTCGAGCGGTTTTTCAATGTCCTGTTCGGCCAGTTCGATCGCGTCACTGCCCAGCTTGGCATGGGTTTGCATGACGGCCCACTCTGCGGGCGTGAGCTTGCCGGGTTTGTTCAGGATGTGGTCCGGAATACCGACCTTGCCGATGTCGTGCATGGGCGCCGAGCGTGTCAGCAGGCTGATGAAGCGGGGCGTCAGGGTGGACTGAAATCGGGGGTGGTCTTTGAGCAATTCAGCCAGCAGCGCCATGTAGCCCTGGGTACGCGACAGGTGTTTGCCGGTTTCGGGGTCCCGGGTTTCGGCCAAATGCGCCAGGGCGCGGATGCTGACCTGCTGGGTCAGGTCATTTTCAGCCATGCGCCGGGCCACTTCAGCCTCCAGCACGGCATTTTGATCTTTCAGCCAGTCACGCGCCTGTTTGGCCTGCAGTTGGGTACGCACCCGGGCCAACACAAGCGCTGGTGTGATCGGTTTGGTGATGTAGTCCACGGCGCCCAGGTTCAAGCCCCGTTCTTCTTCGCGTGGGCTGGAGAGCGCTGTCAGGAAAATGACCGGAACATCGGCGCTGATCGCATCAGCCTGCAGTGCTTTCAACACCTCGTAGCCATTCATGCCTGGCATCATCACGTCGAGCAGGATCAGATCGGGCAGCGGTGTGGTGGTGGCAATTTGCAGGCCGCGCTCGCCACTGTTGGCGGCCAGAACCCGGTACCGCGGCTGCAGCAATTCACTCAGCACGAACAGGTTTTCTGGTGCGTCATCAATGATCAGCAGGGTCGGGCGGGTCGGGTCATTCATGCAGGCTTCCTCGGTTCGCAATGCTCAAAGCCAAGCCCTATTAAACATGAAAAATACGCTGCGTTATGTTCTCCGGCGCACATTGGCTTATTGTTTGGCCCCCAGCGCCAGCGCCGCTGCTCTGGAGGCTGCCAGCGCGGCGGCATCGGCCGGGGCCTGGGTCGGCCAACCCTGCAGGTGTTGTTGGCTGATGTCGCACAGCGCGGTGATCCAGGCCGGGTCGTCATTGAGACAGGGAATGTAATGAAATTCTTTGCCACCGGCATGCAGAAAGGCCTCGCGCGCTTCCATGTTGATTTCTTCCAGGGTTTCCAGGCAGTCACTGGTGAAAGCCGGACACACCACATCAACCCGCTTGACGCCAGCCTGACCCATGGCGATCAAGGTCGGCTCGGTGTAGGGCTCCAGCCACTTGGCGCGGCCCAGCCGTGACTGGAAACTCACCTTGTACTGGTCTTTGGACAAGCCCAGGTGCTCGGCCAGCAGGCGCGCGGTCTTGAGGCATTCGCAGTGGTAGGGGTCGCCCAAGTGCAGGGTGCGTTCGGGCACACCGTGAAAACTCATCAGCAGCACATTGGGTCGGCCGTTGCTCTGCCAGTGTTGCTTGACCCGGCCAGCCAGCGCGGCAATGTAGCGTGGGTCGTCGTGGTAGTGGTTGACGAAGCGCAGCTCCGGGATGTTGCGCGTTTTGCCGGCCCAGTCGTAGACCGCGTCGAACAGGCTGGCCGTGGTGGTGGCCGAATACTGCGGATAAGCGGGCAGGATCAGCACGCGAGTGGTGCCCGCTGCCTTGAGCAAGTCGAGTTGCGAGGCAATCGAGGTGCTGCCATAACGCATGGCGTAGCGTACCTGCACGTCGTGGCCGCGTTGGGCCAGCCAGCCTTGCAGCATCTTGGCCTGCTTTTCGGTCCATATTTTCAGTGGCGAGCCTTCGGGCAGCCAGATGCTGGCGTACTTGGCGCCGGATTTGGCGGGCCGAAAGCGCAGGATGATGCCGTGCAGGATCAGCAGCCAGAGCAGCCGCGGCACTTCCACCACCCGCGGGTCACCCAGAAATTCACTTAAAAAGCGACGCACATCGGGTGTGCCGGGCGAGTCGGGCGTGCCCAGGTTGCAGTACAGCACGGCAGTGCGTGGCGTTTGGCCGTGTTGAAACGGCGGCTCTTTGGCGAATGGGGAGGTGAGTAAGGTCATGCTTGTATTTTCACCGACAGGGCGAGGGCTGTGTTGGCGTCCAGCAAAGACACTGCAGCGCAGCCGCTGCGCACCGCGCCCTCCAGCGTGGCAGGGTAGGGGCCAGCCACATAATCGCCGCAGGCCAGCAGGCCCGGGGCAATGGCAGCTGGCGGGCGTTGCAGGCCCGGGGTGCAGGCAAAGGTGGCGCGCTTTTCCACCACGGTTTGTATCGGCTGCAAGCTCAGGCCAAGCTGAGCCTGGGCCTGAGCCAGCACCTGGGCTTGCAGCGTGGCGCGTTCGCCTTGGGCGGCGCTGACCACAAAAGCCAGCAGACCCGGCGGGCCACCCAGTTGGCCCCGGTCAAAAACAAACTGGGCCGGGTGTTGCGCGCTGCTGCGCAAGGCCAGCATGGCCAGCGGCAGGGTGGCCTGCGGCGCCCAGGCATAGACCGTGGCAATGGCTTCATGTTGCAGCGCCCCGGCGGCATGGGCCCAGTACTGCATTTTTTCGGTGACGGACGGCGGCGCGCCCTGCGTACTGGCACCGATGATTTTCGCTGCATGGGGTGCCGAGGTGGCCAGGATCACCGCGTCAAACAGTTCGGTCTGGACCCGCCATTGCTGGCCTTGCAGCTGCAGCGACGCCACCCGCTGCCCCAGTTGCAGCAAAGCGCCGCGCTGTTGCAGCCATTGCGCTGCCGCGTCAGGAAACAAGGCGCTCAGGTCAACCCGGGGCAGCAGCAGGCGTGAGCCCCCTGGCACGCCAAACAGGGCATCTTGCATGACACGCAAGAACACCTGGGCACTGGCTTGTTCGGGCACGGTGTTGAGCGCCGAAACACACAGCGGCTCGATCAGTTCGGCCTTGATTCTGGGTGTCAGGTACTGGCACAGTTCAGCCACGGACAGCGTGTCGGCGCAATTGAATTTTTTGGCTTTCCAGCCCAGTGCAACGCGTAGCAGCGACCACTTGTCAGCCGCCGACCAGCCACGGGCATGCAGGATGCCCCCCAAGGCGTCCAGTGGCGTCGGCCAGGCGGTAAATCGCAGGCCCAGACCGTCGGGGAACTGCAGCGTCATGGGCAGGGCCAGCAGGGCGGTTTGCGGCGACACGCCCACCTGGCGCATCAGTTGCAGCGTTTCGGTGTAGGCACCAATCAAAATGTGCTGGCCGTTGTCCAAGGGCATCGGCGACCCGTTGGGCAGCACCTGGGTTGGGCTGTTGGCCAGGGCTCTGGCGCGGCCACCCAGGGATTGTGTGGCTTCGAAAACGGTGACGTGGTGTCCTGCCTCGGTGGCCTTGACGGCGGCAGCCATGCCGGCCCAGCCAGCGCCAATGATGGCCAGCTTCACAGCCGACCCAGCGCCTGCACCTTCCAGGCCAGCCAGAGCTTGCGCAAGGGCGTGAGGCTGATGCGCTGGTGCAGCACGGCAAAGTTGTCACGCTCGATCTCTGCCAGCAGGGCGCGGTAAATGCTGGCCATCATCAGGCCCGGTTTTTGGGCGCGGCAGTCAGCAGCGGGCAGCAAAGCCAGCGCCTGGTCATACAGGCCTTGGGCGCGCTCGGCCTGAAAACGCATCAGGGCAGTGAAGCGGTCCGAATACGTGCCGTTCAGGATTTCCTGAGCTGTGACACCGAACTGTTTTAGGTCGCTGACCGGCAGGTAAATGCGGCCGCGCCGAGCGTCTTCACCAACGTCGCGGATGATGTTGGTGATCTGCAGCGCTTGCCCCAGGGCGTGCGCGTACTCGGTGGTTTTGGCATCAGTTTGGCCAAAGATTTGCGCCGCCACTTCGCCCACCACGCCGGCCACCAGGTGGCAGTAACGCTGCAAACCCGCGTAGTCTAGGTAGCGGGTCTGGTTCAGGTCCATCTGGCAGCCCTCAATGACCGACTGCAGGTGGCGTTCCTCGATCCGGTAATCGGCCGCCAGTGGCATCAGCGCTTGCAATACCGGGTGGCTAGGCGTACCGGCAAAAGCTTGCGCCACTTCGACCCGCCACCATTGCAGTTTGGTTGCGGCCACGCCAGGGTCGACCATGTCGTCCACCACATCGTCCACTTCGCGGCAAAAGGCATAAAAAGCAGTGATGGCGGCGCGCTTGGGCGCTGGCAAAAACAAAAAAGCGTAATAAAAACTGCTGCCCGAGGCGGCGGCTTTTTGCTGGACGTAGTCTTGGGGAGTCATAGGCAGTTTGTGAATTGCGTCCGAGTTTAATCAGGTCGAGGGATTCATCCTGCCTGAGGGTGCGATTCAAAGTGATGTGGGCTTCAGATGAATGGTTTTTTACGAGGCACTCAGGTGGGTCTAATGGATC
>JAQSDS010000455.1 GCA_029946045.1 Rhodoferax sp. | reverse complement strand
ACTCCGTAAACAGTGATCGCACGCTGGCCAAAGCCGACATGTCCGTCAATGGCTGGATTTGGATGTGTTGAGGTGTCATGGGGAGAGCCAATGGATCAGTCATAAGCCATTGAGGCCGATGACAAGACTGCTGACCAAAGCAACGCAAACCATGAAAATTAGCCCGGCAAGGCGTCGCTGTGGCCAGCCATCACGGGCGTTGGGTGCTGAGAAGGCGACCGACTTGTCCCCCGTCAGCATGGGTTTGATCAGATTTTTCTCTCTGCCAAAGTAATAAAAAGCGATAGCCGCAAGGTGCAAGCCCACCAGCCCCAACAGAATAAATTTGCCGATGTCCTTGTGGTAGTAAGTGGCATTGCTGACCCATGTCGACGATACGAACGAAGTTAAAGGGCCCGCCGCGGCAATTTCATCATCGCTCATTAAACCCGAGGCGACCTGCAGCGCCAGGAATACCAGCATGGCCAGAACCGACAGCCCACTCAGGGGGCTATGACCCACGTCTGCCAGTGCCTGACCACGGCCTTGCAGGTAACGCCAAACCTCTGAAGGCTTCACCAAGAAAGTGGAAAACTGTGACCAATAGCCTCCCAGTAGGCCCCAAACCAAACGAAACAACAGCAGGGTCATGACGCCATATCCAAAGCGGAAATGCCAGGTCATGGCAGCGCCTCCGATTTGACTCGACACGATCAAGCCAATAAAACACAGTGCCAAGGCCCAATGAAACAGGCGCGTCGGTGCATCCCAGACCCGGACCATCATGCGGTTTAACTCCTTTTAAGACCTGGGCCCATGCATATGAGCAATCTCTCATACACTTCGCAGCCCATCCGGTTTTAGTTTAACCATGAAAGTTCCTCCATGAAAAAACTCACGGCTTGTCTTCTGACAGCTATCACGCTCACCATGGCCGCACCCGTCATGGCCCAATTTTCCAAACCTGAAAATGCCATCAAGTACCGCCAAAGTGCCATGTTCATGATGTCGCAAAACTTTGGTCGCGTCGCAGGCATGGCAGCAGGCAGAATTCCGTTTGACGCCAAGGTCGCGGCAGACAGTGCGGCAGTGGCTGAACTCATGTCCAAATTACCCTGGGCGGGTTTTGTTGCCGGCACTGACTTGGGAAAGACCAAAGCAAAACCCGAGATATGGACCAACAGAGCCAAATTTGACGACTATGCCAAAAAAATGCAGGCTGAAATGAGCCAGTTGGCAGTGGCAGCCAAGTCGGGCAATCTCGACAGCATCAAGCTTGCAGTGAAAGCCACGGGTGCCGCTTGCGAGTCGTGTCACGATGATTTTCAGTTAAATTAATCCAGGCAGCAAGAAAAGGTCATGCGCCTGGTGACTGGTGCCAAGTAGAGGTGGCACTCCGCTTTCATGCGCGGCGTTAAGATGTCAAGTTCCTTGTGTTCCAGGACCTAACCATGAATCGACGCCGTTTTAATGTCCTTTCCGCTGCCATGCTGGCAGGTTCCTGTATCGGCGTGCATGCAACAGCCTATGCCTTGTCGCTGAACGACTTGAGCAACGCACAGGCGTCCGAGGGGCTCAAGTTGGCGCTGGAGAAGGGCGCCGTGGCAGCCGTTAAATCGCTGGGTCAAGCCAACGGCTTTCTAGGAAATGAGAAAGTTCGTATTCCGCTGCCAGGCGTTCTTGAAAATGCCTCCAGACTGTTGCGCAGTCTGGGTCAAGGTGCCCGCCTCGATGAACTGATTGCCGCCATGAACCACGCGGCCGAAAGCGCCGTGCCGTTGGCGCGTGACATGCTGGTGGGTGCTGTGAAATCCATGAACGTGCAGGACGCCAAGAAAATCCTCGCTGGTGGAGAGACATCGGTGACAGAATTCTTTGCTGAGAAAACACGCCCCGCCCTGGGCGTCAAATTTTTACCTGTGGTCACAAAAGTCACTGCACGTGTGAACCTGGCCGAAAAATACAACCAGATGGCAGGGAAAGCAGCAGGTCTTGGCTTGTTGAAGGGTGATCAGGTTTCGATCGAGCAGTATGTCACCGCCAAATCGCTCGATGGCCTCTACCTGATGATTGGCGAAGAAGAGAAAAAGATTCGGCAAGACCCCGTGGGCAGCGGCAGTGCCTTGCTGCAAAAAGTGTTTGGTGCCTTGCGCCCCTGATGACTGACGTTTCGGTCATGAACCTGCTGCCTCGGCGCACAGCGGTTCTGGTGTTTGTTGCCTTCGCTTTTGCATATTTCCTTTCGGCGTTGATTCGTGCCATGACGGCCACGCTGTCGCCCACGCTGACGGACGAATTTGCACTGAGTGCGCAAGACCTCGGGCTGCTTTCAGGTGCTTATTTTTTGGGATTTGCTGCTACCCAGCTGCCGTTGGGGGCCTGGCTGGACCGGCATGGTCCGAAGAAAGTGATTGTGTCTTTCCTGTTGGTGGCGGTGCTGGGCTGTACTGCCTTTGCCTCAGTCGATAGTTTTCAGGGTCTGTTGCTCGCACGCCTTCTCACGGGAGTTGGCTTGAGCGCCTGCCTGATGGCACCGTTAACCGGCTATCGGCGCTGGTTCTCGGCCAGCTCCCAAATGCGTGCCAATTCCTGGATGCTGATGACTGGATCGTTGGGTATGGTGGCCTCCACCTTGCCGGTGCAATGGCTGGTGCCACTGGTGGGATGGCGCGCGCTATTCTGGGCATTGGCGGCCCTGGTGTTGTTGGCCATGTTTGTGATCGCCTGGCAAGCCCCGCATTGGCAGCGCGCCGCTGTCGCGGCAGGTGCGCCGGCTTCGGAAACCGTCAAGCCGAGCTATGGCGCAGTCTGGCGCCATCCCTACTTTAGAAGCATGGCACCGATGGCCTTTTTCCTGTATGGCGGCATGGTCGCCATGCAAACCCTGTGGGTCACGCCCTGGATGATCCGTGTAGCGGACTTTTCGCCTATGCAAGCGGCCCTGGGGCTGTTTTGGCTCAATATAGGCATGCTCTGCAGCTTCTGGAGCTGGGGCATGATTTACCCATGGCTGGCGCGTCGTGGTTACACCGCTGATCGGCTGATCATTGGTGGCCTGCCTTTGAGCTTTATTTTGCTTGCCCTGATCATTGCGGCGGGTGCCAACCTGGGTCCATGGGCTGCGTTGGCCTGGGCCTTGTATTGCATGAGCTGCACGTTTATCTCCCTGGCGCAACCGGCGGTGGCCATGGCTTTTCCAGCGCATCTGGCCGGGCGTGCCCTGTCTTCGTATAACTTGCTGATTTTTGCGGGTGTGTTTGCCGTTCAGTGGGGCATTGGACTGGCCATTGACGGCTTTCTTTCCTTGGGTTGGCGGATTGTCCCCGCCTTCCAGATGGCCATGACGGTCTATTTGCTTTGCACTGTGGCCTCTTACGCCTACTTCTTGAAAACAAAAAAGTCATAATCCGCACACGTGTTGAAGCACGCAAGTCAGCGCCAGCCCGATTTAAAAACTGTAGCACCCGTGAATGACATGAACAACGGTATTTTCATTATTGCGCATGCGCCCCTGGCGACTGCCCTGCGTCAGTGTGTGCTGCATGTCTTTCCCGATGCCGACGCATCGCTTGCCGTGTTGGATGTCCAACCCAACACGCCGGTTGATGAATCCCTGGCCACGGCACGTTTGACGATGGCACTGCTTAACACCGAGCGCACACTGGTTTTGACCGACATGTTTGGTGCCACCCCCTGCAACGTCGCGCAGAAACTGGTGGATGGGGTGAACTCCCGACTGGTGGCTGGTGTCAACCTGCCCATGCTGTTACGGGCCATCACTTACCGTCAGGAAACCTTGGATGCACTGGTGGCGCGCGCGCTCGCCGGGGGTACCCAGGGTGTGATGCAAGTGGCCGTCACGGCACCGCAAAATCAGCAACGAAAACAAAATGATCAAAACCACGACCACCATCAACAATAAGCTAGGGCTTCATGCGCGTGCTTCTGCCAAGTTGACCAAACTGGCCGGCAGCTTTCCGTGTGAGGTCTGGATGTCGCGCGGTGAGCGTCGCGTGAATGCCAAAAGCATCATGGGCGTGATGATGCTGGCCGCCGGGATCGGCTCACAGATTGAAATTGAAACCCACGGCGAGCAGGAGCAATTGGCCATGGAGGCCTTGTTGCATCTCGTGGCAGACAAGTTCGGAGAAGGTGAATGACCTTTGCCATCCATGGTCTGGCCGTGGCCCGGGGCATCGCCATCGGGCGAGCGGTGCTGGTGGCTTCCAGCCGGTTGGACGTTGCGCATTACTTTATTGAGCCCACACAGGTCACTGCAGAAATCAACCGGGTGCGCGATGGCCGCGATGCGGTGGTGGCAGAAATTCGCCGTCTACAGACCAGCGTTGGCCACATGGGGCCCAAAGAGACGCCACATGAACTGGCTGCGCTGCTCGATGTGCACCTGATGCTGTTGCAAGACCAGGAATTGGCGGCCGGGGTGCAGCACTGGATCAAGGACCGGCTCTACAACGCAGAGTGGGCCCTGACGTCCCAGCTCGATGTGCTGGCGCGCCAGTTTGACGAGATGGAAGACGACTACCTGCGCGAACGCAAGGCCGACCTCGAACAGATCACCGAAAAAGTCCTGCGCGCCATGCGCGGTGTGTCGTCGCCCCTGGTCCAGCCCCTCGGGCGTGGCGGGCGAAAAGCCTCGCAACAGGATTTGCTGCTTGATGACACCGTAGACGTGCCCCTGATTCTGGTGGCGCATGATCTTTCGCCAGCGGACATGCTGCAATTCAAGCAAAGCGTCTTTGCTGGTTTTATCACCGACGTGGGAGGCAAAACCTCTCATACCGCCATTGTGGCGCGCAGCCTGGATATTCCGGCGGTGGTGGGCGCACGGCTGAGCAGTCACTTGATTCAGCAGGACGACTGGGTGGTGATCGACGGCGATGCGGGCGTGGTGGTGGTCGACCCGTCACCGATCATTCTGGCTGAATATGGCTTCAAGCAACGTCAGGTTGAAGTTCAGCGCGGCCGCTTGGCACGCCTGTTGCACACCCCGGCCGTGACACTGGACGGACAAAAAATCGAGCTACTGGCCAACATCGAAATGCCAGATGATGCAACTTCGGCCTTAAAAGCCGGTGCGGTTGGCGTGGGTTTGTTTCGCAGCGAGTTCCTGTTCATGGGGCGGCACGGCAAATTGCCCAACGAGGACGAGCAGTACCTGGCTTATCGCCGCGCGGTGGAGGGCATGCAGGGCCTGCCGGTCACGATTCGCACGGTCGATGTGGGCGCCGACAAGCCGATCGATGACAGCGTGCGTGACCTTGCCCACCTGAATCCCGCCCTGGGTTTACGCGCCATTCGCTGGAGCCTGGCCGACCCTGCGATGTTCCTGACGCAATTACGTGCCATCTTGCGCGCTGCGGCTTTTGGCCAGGTGCATATGCTTATTCCGATGCTGGTACACGCTCGTGAAATTCGCCAGACCATGGCGCTGATCGACCACGCCCGTGTGCAGTTGGACAATCGCGGCGTCGCTTATGGACCCGTCAAGATCGGCGCCATGATCGAGATCCCCGCAGCCGCGCTGACGCTCAAGGTGTTTCTCAAGTATTTTGATTTCCTGTCCATTGGCACCAATGATTTGATTCAATACACGCTGGCCATTGACCGGGCGGACGAATCGGTCGCCCATCTGTATGACCCGATGCACCCGGCCGTGTTGCGCTTGGTGGCCAATACCATTGCCGAGGGTCAGGCGCAAGGCAAGTCGGTCAGCCTGTGCGGCGAGATGGCGGGTGACGTAAGCATGACGCGTTTGCTGTTGGGCATGGGATTGCGCAGCTTTTCCATGCATCCGGCGCAAATTCTGGCGGTCAAGCAAGAAGTGTTGCGCGCCGACACCAGCAAGCTGGCATCCTGGGCGGCACAACTCCTGTCCGAAGATGAACCCATGCTGGCACCGCGAAAGTTGGTTTGATCAAGCTGTTCTAGGTATCAAAAAAACCCGAACAGCATCGGAATCAGCAAGGCAGCAAGCACCACCTGCAGGCCCAGGGCCAGGCCGGCAAAGGCGCCGGCATCGCTGTTGACCTGCATGGCCCTGGCGGCGCCGATGCCGTGCGCCGCCGTACCCAGTGAAAAACCGCGTGCCATCCAGCCATTGGCGTCCACAGGGATTTTCAACAAGTCAAACAGGGCCTTGCCACTGAGTGCGCCAACCATGCCGGTGACCACGGCAAACACCGCAGCCAGCGCCGGAATGCCGCCAATCTTGTCGGCAATGCCCATGGCGACGGGCGCGGTGACTGACTTGGGTGCCAGCGACAGCACCACTTCATGTGGCAGATCCACCAGCCAGCCCAGCAGCAATGCCGACCCGCTGGCTGCCACGCCGCCGGCCAAAGCTGCGGCCAGCAGCGCGCGCCAATGTAGGCGCAGGGCGGCCAGGCGCTCCCACAGCGGCCAGGCCAGCGCCACCACGGCCGGTCCGAGCAAAAAGTGGATGAACTGCGCACCCGAAAAGTAGGTCGGATAGTCAACGCGCGTCAAAGTGAGCAGGCTGGCCAGGATGACGACCGACCAAAGTACCGGGTTGGCCCAGGCCGGCTGATCCAGCCGGGCATAGACCGCCTGGGCCAGCACATAGACCACCAGCGTGGCGCTCAGGCCAAACAGCGGCGTGGCGGACAGGTAAATCCAGAGCTCGACAAATTTAGGCATCGTCTGGACTCTGGAAGGCACGCAACACCAGCACCGTCACAGCCAGGCCGATCCAGGTCGACAGCACAATGACAGCCAGCATGCGCACGCCATACTGGCCCAGCAGCCCAAGGTGCGTCATGACCCCCACACCCACCGGCACAAACAACAAGGACAGGTGCGAGAGCAGGAAGTTGGCGCAGGCGGCCACGGGCTCACGCACGACGGGCAGGCGCAGTGCCAACAGCAGCAGCAACATGCCGATCACCGGCCCCGGAAAGGGCAGGGTCAGGCCGCGTGACAGCAGCTCACCCAAAGACTGCATGGCCAGCAGCCAGGCCAGTCCGCGCAGGCCGTTCATGCAACGCTCACGCTAGAACCTGGGTAAGTCGGGGTGCTTGATCTGGCCGCCACGCACCAGCATCTTGCCGTATTCAGCGCAGCGGTTCAGCGTTGGGATGACCTTGCCCGGATTGAGTAGGCCCAGGGGGTCAAAGGCGCGTTTGACGCCAAACATCTGCTCATTTTCTGCGGCTGAAAACTGCACGCACATGCTGTTGAGCTTTTCCACCCCCACGCCGTGCTCGCCGGTCACAGTGCCGCCCATGGCCACACTGGTCTCCAGAATGTCGGCGCCAAACAGCTCGCAGCGGTGCAACTGGTCGGCGTCATTGGCATCAAACAAAATGAGCGGGTGCAGGTTGCCATCGCCTGCGTGGAACACGTTGGCACAGCGCAACTGGTATTTTTTCTCCATCTCGGCAATCGCCAGCAAGATGTCAGCCACGCGTTTGCGCGGAATCGTGCTGTCCATGCACATGTAGTCGGGGCTGATGCGGCCACTGGCGGGGAAGGCGTTTTTGCGCCCGCTCCAGAATTTGAGGCGTTCCTGTTCGTTCTGGCTCACCGCAATTTTGGTGGCACCAGCGGCCAGCAGCACCGCGCTCATGCGGCCAATTTCCTCTTCGACCTCTTCGGGCGTGCCGTCGCTTTCGCACAGCAAAATGGCTTCGGCTGTCAGGTCGTAGCCGGCGTGCACGTAGTCCTCCACCGCCGCCGTCATGGGTTTGTCCATCATCTCCAGTCCGGCCGGAATGATGCCTGATGCAATGACTGCAGCCACGGCATCACCGGCTTTGCGGATGTCGTCGAAGCTGGCCATGATGCAGCGCGCCAGTTGTGGCTTCGGGATGAGTTTGACGGTCACTTCGACCACCACCGCCAGCATACCTTCCGAGCCAATCACCACGCTCATCAGGTCGTAGCCAGGTGCGTCCAGCGCGTCTGAGCCGAACTCGATTGGCTCACCTTCCATGGTGAAGCCCTTGAGCTTGACGATGTTGTGCAAGGTCAGGCCGTATTTGAGGCAGTGCACGCCGCCGGAGTTTTCGGCCACGTTGCCACCAATGGTGCAGGCAATCTGGCTGGACGGGTCGGGCGCGTAATACAGGCCCAGGGGCGCGGCCGCTTCGCTGATGGCCAGGTTGCGCACCCCGCATTGCACCAGCGCCGTGCGCGACACCGGGTCAAGCGTCAGGATCTTGTTGAATTTGGCCATGGACAGGGTGACACCCACCGCGTTGGGCATGGCCCCGCCCGACAGGCCGGTACCGGCGCCGCGCGCCACCACCGGCACACCCAGGGCGTGGCAGGTTTTCAGCACGGCAGCCACCTGCGCTTGCGTTTCGGGCAGGGCCACCACCAGCGGGCGCTGGCGGTAAGCGGTCAAACCGTCGCACTCATAGGGTGTGGTGTCTTCGTTGTTCCAGAGCAGGGCGTGGGCCGGCAAACAGGCCAGCAGCCCCTTGACGACCCGCGCCTGACGCTCTGATCTTTGCATGGCGTCCAGGCTAGCTTGCGAGAGGGGTGCGTTCATGGGGTGGGTCCGGTAACGTAAAACATGCTCTGGACTTTAAGCGAAATTGACAAGCCTTGGTGCGAAGAAACTTAACGCATCTGTTGAAAAAATCTGCCGCCCAGCGCCATTCAGTCTTCTCTGCAAGCACCGTGCAGGTCGAGCGTTCATTTCTGTCCGATCTCGAAATTCGCCATTTTTTCCAGCGCCCTGACCATGGCAGAGTGGTCCCAGCCCTTGCCACCGTGGGCCGCGCAGCTGTTGAACAGTTCTTGAGCCATGGCCGTGCTGGGCAGTGACACGCCTAAAGCGCGGGCACTTGACAGCGCCAGGTTGAGGTCTTTCTGGTGCAGCTCGATGCGAAAGCCAGGGTCGAAGGTACGCTTGATCATGCGTTCGCCATGCACCTCCAGAATCTTGCTCGACGCAAAACCACCCATCAGCGCCTGGCGCACGCGCGCCGGGTCGGCGCCGGCCCGTGCCGCAAACAGCAGCGCCTCGCCCACCGCTTCAATGCTCAGCGCCACGATGATCTGGTTGGCCACCTTGGCGGTCTGGCCGTCACCGTTGCCGCCGACCAGGGTGATGTTCTTGCCCATCAGCTCGAACAGCGGTTTGATTTTCTCGAACGTGGCCTCGGGGCCTCCGACCATGATCGACAGGGTGGCATTTTTGGCACCCACCTGGCCTCCAGACACTGGAGCGTCCAGGCAGTCGCAGCCCAGGGCCTTGATCTTTTCGGCAAACAGCTTGGTGGCAATCGGTGAAATCGAACTCATGTCGACCACGGTTTTGCCGGGCGTCAGGCCTGCCGCAATGCCGTCGGCGGCAAACAGCACGCCTTCAACATCCGGCGTGTCGGGCAACATGGTGAAAATGATGTCGGCGCGCTCAGCCACCTGGCGCGCCGAGCTGCATGGGGTGGCGCCACTTTGGCTGATGACCTCGGGCAGCGGGCCGCGCTTGTAAACAAACAGACGGTGTCCGGCTGCGATAAGGTGCCCGGCCATGGGCGTGCCCATGATGCCCAGGCCAATGAAGCCGAGGTTGAGTGAGGGTGTTGTCATGATATGTTTTCTTGAGAGTGGGTGAGAGGTTCAGGCGCAGACCATGGGCGTCCATGGTGTAGACGCAATTTATTCCAGCAAACCGGCCATCTCCAGGCCCTGGCGGCCTTCGGGGTGGCGGCAGTCGATGTCCTCGAACTCGTTGATCTTGTCGATCTCGGTGCCCATGGCGATGTTGGTCACCCGCTCCAGAATCACTTCGACCACCACCGGCACGCGGAACTCCTGCGCCATGGCCTGCGCCTGCTGCAGTGCCGCCTGGATTTTTTCGGGGTCGGTGACGCGCAGCGACTTGCAGCCCAACCCTTGCACCACGGCCTGGTGGTCCACGCCGTAGCTCTTCAGGGCCGGGTCCTCCACGTTCTGATTCTCAAACGCCAGTTGCACGCAATAGTCCATCTCAAAGCCGCGCTGGCTCTGGCGGATCAGCCCGAGGTAGCTGTTGTTCACCAGCACATGCACATAGGGCAGGCGGAACTGCGCACCTACCGCCAGTTCTTCAATCAGGAACTGGAAGTCGTAGTCCCCCGACAAACCGACCACGGTACGCGTCGGGTCGGCAGCCACCACGCCCAGCGCGGCCGGAATGGTCCAGCCCAGCGGGCCGGCCTGGCCGCAGTTGATCCACTGGCGCGGGCCGTATACATGCAAAAACTGCGCACCGGCAATCTGGCTCAGGCCGATGGTGGTGACATAAATCGTGTCGCGCGGCAGCGCCTGGTTCATTTCTTCGTAGACCCGCAGCGGCTTGATGGGCGTCTCTGTGAAGTGTGTCTTGCGGTGCATCAGCGTCTTGCGCTCGGCGCAGCGGCTGGCCCAATCGCTGAAATTCCTCAACTGCTTGGCCGCCTTGCGTTCGCGCGCCACCAGCACAAACAACTCCAGGGCTTTTTTTGCGTCGCTCACTATGCCCAGTTCCGGGTTGAAGACACGGCCAATTTGGGTCGGCTCGATGTCAACGTGCACGAAAGTGCGGCCCTTGCAATACACCTCGGGGCTGCCGGTGTGGCGGTTGGCCCAGCGGTTGCCGATGCCCATCACGAAGTCGCTGGCCAGCAGGGTGGCGTTGCCGTAGCGGTGGCTGGTCTGCAAGCCGACCATGCCGGCCATCAGCGGATGGTCATCGGGAATCGTGCCCCAGCCCATGAGTGTGGGGATCACCGGCACGCCCACCAGCTCGGCAAACTCGACCAGCAAGTCAGACGTGTCAGCGTTGATGATGCCGCCACCAGCCACGATCAAGGGTTTCTCTGAGGCCATCAGCATGTCGAGCGCTTTTTCGATCTGCTTGCGGGTGGCAGCGGGTTTGTAAACGGGCAGGGGTTCGTAGGTGTCGATGTCAAACTCGATCTCGCCCATTTGCACATCAAACGGCAGGTCGATCAGCACCGGCCCGGGGCGCCCCGAGCGCATGAGGTGAAAGGCCTGCTGGAAAGCGCGCGGCACCAAGGCCGGTTCACGTACTGTCACGCTCCATTTGGTCACCGGCTTGCTGATGCTCTCGATGTCCACCGCCTGAAAATCTTCCTTGTACATGCGGGCCCGGGGTGCCTGGCCGGTGATGCACAAAATCGGGATGCTGTCGGCAATGGCCGAGTACAGGCCGGTGATCATGTCGGTGCCTGCCGGGCCGCTGGTGCCAATACACACGCCGATGTTGCCGGCAGCGGCGCGGGTGTAGCCCTCGGCCATGTGCGAGGCACCCTCCACATGGCGCGCCAGAATGTGGGTGATGGACTGGCGCTCGCGCAGCGCCGAATACAAGGGGTTGATGGCAGCGCCGGGCACGCCAAAGGCGGTTGAAATGC
This sequence comes from Rhodoferax sp., assembly GCA_029946045.1. Classification (GTDB taxonomy): domain Bacteria; phylum Pseudomonadota; class Gammaproteobacteria; order Burkholderiales; family Burkholderiaceae_C; genus Rhodoferax. The sequence goes on along the minus strand of JAQSDS010000455.1, from coordinate 84 downwards.
CTTCCTTTTCCATCACCAGCACGGCGGCCATTGCAGCTCTCATTTTTGCCATGTTCATCTCCTGTCGGGGTTGTTGATGGCCTG
>JAQSDS010000454.1 GCA_029946045.1 Rhodoferax sp. | reverse complement strand
CAGCGGGGGCCACTTCATTCAAGGTTCCGATTGGTGCAGGTGCTCCAGTCCACAGTAGCTCCCGCGCTGACCCTGAACCGCCTCAGCTCGGCTAACGTGCACATGACAGTGGCTGCAGGCCACGGTATCCAGTGGCGGGGGAACCACGGCGGGCGACTTGGGCGGGCGCTGGCTGATGGCAGCTGAGCGACTCCGCCAAAGCCAGACACCGGCCAGCACCACAACCAAAATGAGCAAGCCTTTCACAATGTTTGCCCCAGCACAATTTCCATGACAAAACGGGAGCCCACATACGCCAGCAGCAGCAGGCCAGAACCAGCGTAAAGAAAGCGCACCGCCCGCTTGCCACGCCAGCCAAAGCGGGTCCGGCCCACCATCAAGATGGCAAATGTCAGCCAGGACAGCACTGAAAAAACGGTCTTGTGGTCCCACTTGATAGCGTGGCTGCCACCATACAGCTGATTGCCAAAAAAGACGCCCGCGAGCAGCGTGGCGCTTAGCAAGACAAATCCCAGGCCGACAAAGCGAAAAGTCAGCCGTTCCATGGTCAGAAGGGGCAGTCCTGTGGCTGCATTGGATGCCACGCGAATGCGTGCTTCAGCGCGTGTCATGAACCAAGCGTGCACTACGGCCACGGCAAATAACCCGTACGAGGCAATCCCCAGAGCCCAATGCAGTGGCAACCAGGCCGAGGCGCTGGCATGCAGGGTCGTGCCTGGAAACAGCAAGGCCAGCAGCACGGCTGCCGAGCCCGCACCTGACAACAGCCAGGGCGTTTTGAGCTGGGGGAAAACATAGCTTTCGACCGCATACACCAGGCCGACCAACCAGGTGGTGACCGACAGCGCCGGAGCAAAACCAAAACGAGGTTCATTGCCCCACAATCCCCAAGCCAGTAATATGCCGTGCAAAAACCAGGCCAGCCAGGCCGAAATACGGGGCAGCATCTGGTTGGCGCGCGAGGCCCCAGTGGCCGAGGCTGCATAAGCCGCTGATGCTCCCAAGGCGAGGGTCAATGTGAGTGGTGATGCACTGGCTAAAATCATGGACACAGTTTAGCGTTTTGTATCCTGTCTTTACACCCTTGGCATTAACTCAGGTTCCGTTTGCCGGAAAAATATCCTATGGCCTCCGCTCTCACCGACAAACTATCCCGCCTGGTTAAAGAAATACGTGGTCAGGCACGCATCACCGATACCAACGTGGCAGACATGTTGCGCGAGGTTCGCATGGCGCTGCTGGAGGCCGACGTGGCGCTCCCGGTGGTACGAGATTTTATTGCCAGGGTCAAGGAAAAAGCCTTGGGGCAAGACGTGCTGGGTTCGCTCACACCGGGACAGGCGCTGGTCAGTATCGTCAGCAAGGAGTTGGCCGCCACCATGGGCGACGGCGTCAGTGACATCAATTTGGCGGCGCAGCCTCCGGCGGTGATTCTGATGGCGGGTTTGCAGGGCGCTGGTAAAACCACCACCACGGCCAAGCTGGCGAAACACCTGATCGAAAAGCGCAACAAGAAAGTGTTGACCGTATCCGGCGACGTCTATCGCCCTGCCGCCATTGAGCAGCTCAAGACCGTCACAGCACAGGCCGGGGCCGAGTGGTTTCCCAGCTCGCCAGAACAGAAACCGGTTGACATTGCGCTGGCGGCGCTGGACTATGCGCGCAAGCATTATTTTGATGTGCTGTTGGTCGACACCGCGGGGCGCCTGGCGATTGATGACGTGCTGATGCGTGAAATCAAGGACCTGCACGCGGCCATCAATCCAGTGGAAACACTGTTTGTGGTCGATGCCATGCAGGGTCAGGACGCGATCAACACCGCCAAGGCCTTCAAGGAAGCGCTGCCTTTGACGGGCATCATCCTGACCAAGCTGGACGGCGACTCACGTGGTGGTGCGGCTTTGTCGGTGCGTCAGGTCACCGGCGCGCCGATCAAGTTTGCAGGTACCAGCGAAAAACTCGACGGACTCGAGGTGTTCGATGCTGAACGCCATGCTGGCCGCATTCTGGGCATGGGTGACATTCTGGCGCTGGTCGAGCAGGTCACGGCGGGGGTCGACATGGCCGCGGCGCAAAAGCTGGCGGCCAAGGTCAAAAGCGGGGCGAGTTTTGACCTCAATGACTTTTTGAGCCAGATCCAGCAAATGAAGCAGATGGGCGGTTTGAGCAGCCTGATGGACAAATTGCCTGCCGCCATGGCCGCCAAAGCCGGTCAGATGGACATGGGTCGGGTTGAGAAAGATGTCAAGCGCAAGGAAGGCATCATCCAGAGCATGACGCCGCTGGAGCGGCGCAAACCCGAACTCATCAAAGCCACCCGCAAGCGACGCATTGCCGCCGGCGCGGGGGTGCAGGTGCAGGAAGTCAACCGCATGCTCAAGGAGTTTGAGCAAATGCAGGACATGATGAAAAAGATGAAGGGCGGCGGCATGATGAAAATGATGAAGCGCATGGGTGGCATGAAAGGCATGCCGAAAATGCCGTTTTGACCCGCGTGCGGCATCTTCGCGAGCTCAATTGCTTTGTAATACCAGATCGATGCGCCGCTGGGTTTTGGCTGTGGCACCCGCTTCGCCGGCGGTCTGCTGGCGTTTGAGCTGCACGCCCAGCCAAGCTATCAAGGGCCGACGCCAACCCTGGGCTGAGGCTGTTTCAACAGCCAGATCGAGGTCGGCGCTGCTTAACGGCTCCCGTTGGATCAGCGCCCCCGCAGCCACCAGGCGCGCCAACGGGTCTTCAATCTGCTTGAGTTTGCTTTGACTTGCGGCGGTTGCGCCCTGTTGAAGCTGGTTGGTCAGACTGGTCTGGGCCTGGCTTGGGGTCACCAGGGCGCGGTAGTGCATGGGTAATTGCGCGGCTTGCAGCGTGTCCCAGCGCCCCGCGATGAAGCTGGCATAGGTCTGATCCGCCGCTACAGCGTCTTGTGCCAGGGCATGGTAGGCAGTGCAGGGGGCGACGACCAGGCTGGCCACTTGTGTGGCACAGCGCAGCAGCTCAATGCGCGCCATCAGGTCAGGGCGGCCGGTGCGGGCGACTTCGGCCTTGGCGCGCTCAAATTCGACTTCTGCCACCCGCGTGTTGCCGCTCAGGTAAGCCTCGGTGTAGCTCTTGAGTGCCGCAAAAGACTGACCTTGCCATTCGGGTGGCGGTGGTGCGCTGGCACAAGCGACAAGTAGCAGGGTGGCGGCCAGGGGCAAAAGACGTCTCATGGCAATTTGATCTCGGTATCACGGGCAAAGGGCCACTTGCGGTTGATTTCGTCGGTGAGCTGGCTCAGACGGCGCAAGCTGGCCTCGACTTCGGCGCGCAAGGTGCCTAGGTCGGTGCTGGCAAGGCGGGCATTGCTGCCGACCGCCTGAGCTTCGGCCAGCACCGCGTCAACGTTTTTAAGGGTGATGCGGGAGTCGCTGAGGACCTGGTTTAGTTGGTCCAGTGCTGCTTTGCCGCTATGCAAGGTGGCCTGGGTGCTGTCCGCCAGGCCACCGCTGCCAAACATGCGTTGCTCCGCTTTAGCCAGTAAGCTGTTGGTGCGCTCCAGCGTTTGGATGATTTGCTTTGCATTGTTTTCGCTGCCCATGACACCGGTGAGTACGCCATAGCGGCCATTCATGCGCTCAGTGGTGGTTTTGAGTTGCCCCAGACTGGCGTTCAAGGGCGATTCGTTGCCGGTCATGGTTTCCAGATTTTCCAGCAGCGCCCGGGCCGAGGCGATCAGGCGCGGCACTTCGGCCGACGTGTCGCCGCGCAACAGCGTGCGCTCCGATTCGGGCGGCAGCGGCGGGTCGCTCAGGATGCCGCTGTAGGCACGGATGCGGGTGTCACCCACCATGCCGCGCTCCAAGGTAAAGATGCTCGAGCTGCGCAACCAGTGCGCTTGTTTGTGCGGCACGTCAATCACCATGCGGGCCATGCCATCAGGCGCCAGCTCGATGCGGCGCACCCGGCCGATCGGAAAACCGGAAAACGTCAGGTCCATGCCCACAATCACGCCCTCCGAGTCGTCCGAGATCAGCACCAATTGTTGGGTGTTCTCAAACACGCCACGGGCCACCATCACATAAAGCACAAAACCCGCCACCAGGGCGACCATCAGCAACAGCAGCCCTTGGCACGGCGTTCGATTTGGGTCATGGCAGCGGGAGGTTGGATGGTGTCGGTCATGGGCGGTTTCGAATCATCAGGCGTATTTAACAATGAGCGATATCGCTTCCAGCAAAAATAGGACCAGGAACAGTCGCACGGCACCGGGCTGGATGGTGTCTGTGACACGCTGTTGTGCGGCCTCCAGGCTGGCGGCCATGGGCACCACGGCGACCGCCAGACTGAAAAACAGGGTTTTCAGACCAAAGCCCAGGCTCACGGGCAGGTCGAACACCTGACCTACAGTCCGTGTAAAACCTGGCAAGCCCCAGGGCGACAGGCCATAAACCGTGAGGTAGGTCAGCACCAGAATCACCACGCTGCTGAGCATGGCCAGCGCCAGCACCGCAAAAGCATCGGCCAGCACGCGCGGTGTCAAATGGTCGCGCAAGTGATCAAGGTCGAGCGCCTTGTGCATCGCGGCTGGCTTGGCTGCCATGACTGCTGCGCCGGCATTGAAGGCCAGACCCGCCCGCAAGGCCACAAACAGGGCGGCCGATAGGGGAATGAGTTCCAGCACCAGCACCCGCACTACCATCTGCAAGGCATATTGCGACAGGCCATAACTGAGGGCCGTGACCACCACAATACGGATCAACACCAGGCTCAGCAGGGCGAACAGCGCGGTAAACCAAGGCATGACCTGCCAGGTGCTGGCGTAGATGTGTTGTGCGGCACGCTGGCGAAACACCGGCGTGTAGCTGGCTGGAGTGAGTGCCAGTACCAACACCACTGAGCCCACATGCAGCATGTGCCACCAGCTGCGCACATGGTGCATTAGCGCCTGCACCCAAGTGGATTGGCGGTCAGGAAAGGCAGGATAGGCAGGCATGGCCTGATCATAATGAAATCAATTCCTTCAATTCCTTCAAGTCTTGGGGGGATCCTCTTCCTGATTGCATGCAAAATTGCCTTATGTCGCCGACTCTACCCCCAACTGTCAAGCCTCTGACAGGCCCACAAAAAGCCTTGCGTAAGCTCGGTCTGGTGCGGCCGATCGACCTGGCGCTGCATTTGCCGCTACGTTATGAAGACGAAACACGGTTGGTCAAATTGCGTGACTTGCGCGAAGGCGATGTGGCGCAGGTGGAGGGCAGGGTGACCCATGCCGAGGTGAGGCTCAGTGGTCACAGGCAATTGTTGGTCACTCTGGATGACGGCTCAGGCACCTGTCTGTTGCGCTTTTTTAGCTTTTATCCATCTCAGCAAAAATCCCTCGCAGTCGGGAATCTGATTCGGGTGCGTGGCGAAATACGTGGTGGTTTCGCTGGGCTGACCATGATGCATCCGGTGGTGAAAGCCGCCGGCGGCGAACTGGCTACGGCCCTGACGCCGGTGTACTCGACCGTGGCGGGTTTGCCTCAGTCGTATTTGCGCCGGGCAGTGCAGGCCGGTCTGGCACGCGCAGAGCTGTCTGATACCGTGCCTGCAAAGTACCTGCAAGAAATTGGCTTGGATCCTGCCTGGAATCTTCGTCAGTCACTCTCGTTTTTGCACCATCCCACGGCTGATGTGTCGCTCGACACGCTGCAGGATCACAGTCACCCGACCTGGCAACGGCTCAAGGCCGAGGAGTTGCTGGCTCAGCAAGTTTCGCAACTACAGGCACGCCGTGCCCGCGCCGGTCTGCGCGCGCCGGTGCTGACGGCGACTGACTCTGAGAGTCTGTTTGCGCGACTGTTGGCGACATTGCCATTTCAACTCACGGGCGCACAGCAGCGCGTGGTGGCAGAAATCAACCAGGACATCGCCCGCGCCGTGCCCATGCATCGCTTGCTGCAAGGTGATGTGGGTGCTGGCAAAACCGTGGTGGCAGCACTGGCCGCTGCGCAGTGCATGGATGCCGGCTGGCAATGCGCACTGATGGCGCCCACTGAGATTCTGACCACCCAGCACTTTGCCAAGCTGGTGGCTTGGCTGCAGCCCTTGGGTGTGACCGTGGCCTGGCTGACGGGAAGCCATAAAGCCAAGGAACGACGCGACATGCTGGCGCTGATTGCCAGCGGCCAGGCTGCGTTGGTGGTAGGCACCCATGCGCTGATCCAGGACAAGGTGCAGTTTCACAAGCTGGCGCTGGCCATCATTGATGAGCAGCACCGATTTGGCGTGGCGCAGCGACTGGCCTTGCGCGAAAAGTTGGCGAGTCCGGAGCTGGAGCCGCACCTGCTGATGATGACGGCGACACCCATTCCGCGTACGCTGGCGATGAGCTACTACGCCGACCTGGACGTCTCCACCATCGACGAGCTGCCGCCAGGGCGGACGCCCATCGTCACCAAGGTGATCCATGACGCGCGGCGCGATGAGGTGATTTCCCGCATCAGCGACCAATTGGCGCAGGGACGGCAAATTTACTGGGTTTGCCCGCTGATTCAAGAAAGCGAAGTGCTGGACCTTACCAATGCGACTGAAACACATGCCCAGCTGAGTGCCGCTTTGCCAGGGGTGATGGTGGGCTTGCTCCACTCGCGTATGCCAGCAGCAGAGAAAAAAGCGGTGATGAACCTGTTTGTGGCCGGTCAGATGGGCGTGCTGGTGAGTACCACCGTGATTGAAGTCGGCGTGGATGTGCCCAATGCCTCCTTGATGGTGATTGAGCACGCTGAACGTTTTGGCCTGAGCCAGTTGCACCAACTCAGGGGTCGGGTCGGGCGTGGTGCCGCTGCCTCGGCCTGTGTGTTGTTGTATTCAACCGGAGACGCGCCCCGTTTGGGCGAGACCGCGCGCGAGCGACTGAAGGCCATGGCGCAAACCAATGACGGCTTTGAAATCGCCCGGCGTGACCTCGACATTCGCGGACCCGGTGAATTCATGGGCGCGCGGCAGTCGGGTGATGCCATGCTGCGTTTTGCCGATGTGCTTGCAGACGCGCCACTATTGGATTGGGCCCGCCGCACCGCCCCGGTGCTGCTGGATCAGCAGCCAGATCTGGCAGAACAGCATGTGCAGCGCTGGCTCGGTAGCAAGATCGGGTACCTGAACGCGTGATGGATTAGCGATAGTGTTCGCGTCGGCGTTGGTCCGCAACAAACTCTTCCAAGTCGGGGTCCATGGCATTGCGCGATGAAATAATACCAATGGGTCGGCCCTCATCCACCACCGGAACATGCCGAAAACCGTTTTCCTGCATGATCACCAGCGCGTGTCCGTAGGATTGGGTAGGCCCAAGTGTTTTTGGGTTGGTTGTCATGACGGCCCGTAAGTGGGTTTCTTTCGGGTCGTGTCCAAGCGCGACAACGCGAAACACGACATCCCGCTCGGTAAAAATACCGATCAATTGATCGCGTTCGACCACCATGACAGCGCCCACATTCTGGGTGGCCATCAGGCGAGCCGCCTGGCTGACAGTTTGTTCCGGTGCGATCGCGATAAATTTCTCGCGATCCATCACGCTTTTAATGGGCAAATCGAACATGGTGAACCTCTTTCGCACATGCTAGCCTTACTTCTCATGATTTCATTGCGGTAAATCAACTTCAAGATCAAAGCCAAAGCCGCGTATGCTGTTCCCTTATGCCCAAACTAACCCAGGCTCCCAATCTTTTCTTGGCAACACTGTGGACCGATGCGCTCAAGCTCGAGGGCATTCACGCCAGTGTGCAACGTCAATTTCTGAGCGGTGTGGCCGGAGAATTGCCGCCAGATCAGTGTTTGCCCGAGGTGTGGATTCAAGAGGCCGCGCAAGAGACGCGGGCACGCGAGCTCTTGTATTCATTGCAGCATGTGCCGCAACGGCGCTGGCATTGTGCCTGTGGCGAACTGGTTGAAGGCGGCTTTGAGCAGTGCTGGTCCTGTGGTGCCTGGATGCCTGGCTGACCCGGACGCAGTCTGAGCGAAAATAGCATCATGACCTTGACTGAACTCAAATACATTGTGGCCGTTGCGCGCGAACGGCATTTTGGCAAGGCTGCCGAGGCATGTTATGTGTCGCAGCCTACCTTGTCGGTGGCTGTAAAAAAGCTCGAAGAAGAGTTGGACGTCAAGCTGTTTGAGCGCAGTGCCAACGAGGTCACCGTGACGCCGTTGGGCGAAGAAATTGTGCGCCAGGCGCAAAGTGTGTTGGAGCAGGCCGCGGCCATCAAGGAAATTGCCAAGCGCGGCAAGGATCCTTTGGGTGGGTCGCTGGCTTTGGGCATCATTTACACGATTGGCCCGTATTTGTTGCCTGACCTGGTGCGCCAGATGATTGCCAAAACACCACAAATGCCTTTGATGCTGCAAGAAAACTTCACCGTGAAGTTGCTTGAAATGCTGCGCACCGGTGAAATTGACTGCGCCATTCTGGCAGAACCATTTCCGGACGCCGGGCTGGCGGTTGCACCCCTTTACGATGAGCCTTTCATGGCAGCCGTGCCAGCCAATCACCGGCTTGCCACCAAAGAGGCGGTGACCAGTGATGAGATGAAGAACGAGACCATGCTGTTGCTCGGCAGTGGCCACTGTTTTCGCGACCATGTGCTCGAAGTCTGTCCCGAGTTTGCCCGGTTTTCCAGCAATACTGAGGGCATTCGCAGGAGCTTCGAGGGCTCGTCACTGGAAACCATCAAGCACATGGTGGCCGCTGGCATGGGGGTTACGCTGGTGCCGCGTCTCAGCGTGCCCAAGGAAGCGCTGGCGGCCAAAGCCCGGCGCCATGAAGACGCTTATGTGAAATACCTGCCCTTTGCAGGCGACCCGCCCATGCGCAGGGTGGTGCTGGTATGGCGGCGCAGCTTTACCCGCTACGAGGCCATTGCCGCCCTGCGTAACGCCATCTATGCTTGTGAGTTGCCGGGTGTACGGCGCCTGTCCTGAAGGCCAGAATGGTAGAAATGGAAAGATGGAAAGATGGAAAGATGGAAAGATGGAAAGATGGAAAGATGGAAAGATGGAACACGATGCGCTGGCGTAAGAAACTCGATCTGTACCTGGCCTTGATCCGCTGGGACCGGCCCGCCGGTTGGCTGCTGTTGTTGTGGCCCACATTGGGTGCCCTGTGGGTGGCGACCGGTGGCTTTCCGGGCTGGCATTTGCTCAGCGTATTTGTACTGGGAACGTTTTTGATGCGCAGCGCAGGCTGCTGTATCAATGATGTGGCAGACCGCGAGTTTGACAAACACGTTAAACGAACAGCCGGACGGCCGGTCACCACCGGCGCGGTTTCGGTCAAGGAAGCGTTGGTGGTGGGTGCGCTGTTGGCCTTGCTGGCCTTTGCGCTGGTACTCAGCACCAATGCCCTCACCATTGGCCTGTCGGGCGCGGCGCTGGCGGTAACCTTGGCTTACCCCTATGCCAAGCGCTATGTGTCGATGCCGCAGGCGGTGCTGGGTCTGGCTTTTGGCATGGGTATTCCTATGGCGTTTGCAGCCGTGCGCGGCGACTTGCCGCCGTTGGCCTGGCTGCTGGCCTTGGGTAACCTGTGCTGGGTACTGGCCTATGACACTGAATACGCCATGGTGGACCGGGACGATGATCTACTTATTGGCATCAAAACATCGGCCATCACACTGGGGCAGTGGGATGTGCTTGTGGTCATGCTGTGTTATCTCGGCTTCATCACGATCTGGACATTGAGCCTGGGGCAGATGGTGTCAAGCCCGCTGTTTTTTCTGGCCATGTCATTTGCTTTGGCTCAGGTGGCATGGCACTTCGCCTTGATCCGGTTGCGTACACGCGACGGTTGTTTCAAGGCTTTCCGGCTGAATCACTGGCTGGGCTTTACCGTTTTTGCCGGTATTGCCGCCAGTGATTTTTTCCGTTAAATCGCTTACTCTGCGCCAAACTCGTTGCCGAGCTCTTTGGCGCGCTCACGCGCCGCATACATGGCGTCTATGAAGAGGGCCCGCACGTCGTTGTCTTCCATGCTGGAAACGGCTGCAAACGTGGTGCCGCCTTTGGAAGTAACGCGCTGACGCAGCACCTGGGGCGATTCGTTTGAGGCTTTTGCCAAGGCGCTGGCGCCGCTAAAGGTGGCCTGGGCCAGCTGCAGTGCCTGTTCGCGGGTCAAGCCCATTTCGGTGCCAGCGATGGTCATGGCTTCCATAAAGTAAAACACGTAGGCCGGCCCCGATCCTGACAAGGCCGTGACCACGTCGAGCTGATCTTCGGTCTCCAACCAGAGCGATTCGCCCGTGGTTGCGATCACTTGTTCCACAAAGGCTTTGTCATTGGCTGTGACGCTGGCGCGGGCAAACAGACCGGCGATGCCCTGGCCAATCAGCGCTGGGGTATTGGGCATGGCGCGGACGATGCGCTCGCTGCCCAGCCAAGCGGCGATGCTGTCACTGCGGATGCCAGCCGCTACGCTCAAGTGCACTCGACCCAGGACATGCGGAGCGACGGCCAGCGCGGCCTCCTTGAAGGTTTGCGGCTTGACAGCCCATACCACCAGTGCGGCATCCATCAGAAAAGCGCCGGCTTCGGGGTGGGCGTTGATGCCAAAGCTGGCTTGCAGCTTGTCGCGTGCCTCGGCAAAAGGCTCAACCACGTCAATCAGCTCGGCTGGGAGCCCCTGTTTGATCAAGCCACTGATGATGGCGCTGGCCATGTTGCCGCCGCCGATGAATGCGATACGTTTGCTCATGAAGGGTGTACAGGTATGAATCTGCGCCAATGTTGTTGAAAAGCTTGAGTCTAATCAAATGTGAAGACATGTGGCATTCATTGCTGGGGAAACAGTACGGTTTGCCGTACCGCATGTTCCCATCGCGCCATCAGTTCCGCAGCGCGACCGGGGGCCAGGGTCGGCTCGAAGCGACGTTCGGCTTGCCACAGACTGCTGAGTTCATCGGTATCCTGAAATACGCCGGACGAAAGACCTGCCAGGTAAGCTGCGCCAAGCGCGGTGGTTTCAATCACTGCCGGGCGAAGCACCGGGATACCGAGTAAATCTGCCTGGAATTGCATCAGCAAATTGTTGACGCAGGCGCCACCATCAACGCGCAACTCTGCTACGGCCAAGCCACCTGCCTGCACCGCATCGCGACTCATGGCTTGCAGCAGGGCCGCACTTTGAAAGCCAATACTCTCCAGTGCGGCGCGGGCGATGTGCGCCAGTGTGCTGCCGCGGCTCAAACCCGTGATGGAGCCGCGCGCGTCCGGCTTCCAGTAGGGCGCGCCCAGTCCGGTAAAGGCCGGTACCACCATCACACCACCGGCGTCAGGCACGCTCTCGGCCAGTGCCTGCACGGCGGCGCTGTTGGGGATGGCTTTCAGACCGTCGCGCAACCACTGCACCACAGCACCGCCCACAAACACACTGCCTTCCATGGCGAATTCGGGTTGTTTAGTCGTTTGTGCTGCGCTGGTGGTGATCAGGCCGTTGTCAGAGGTTTGGAAGTGGTGGCCGGTGTGCATCAGCATGAAGCAGCCCGTGCCGTAGGTGTTTTTTACCATGCCGGGCGT